>NZ_CDWWXB010000013.1:25970-35507 GCF_977971855.1 Frankia sp. CoWAU3
AGCGGGCACCGGCGCCGAGGTCGCCTCCCCGAGCGTCGCCGGCTCCGTCATGGCTGGTCCCGCAGCCGTTCCACCGCCTCGGCCAGGTCAGCCGGGTCCGGACTGGTGAACTCGACCCGTCCGCCGTGACCGGGATGATCGAAGGACAGCCGCGCCGCGTGCAGCCACTGGCGGGCCAGGCCGAGCCGCTCGGCGAGCGTGGGATCGGCCCCGTAGGCGAGATCCCCGACACACGGGTGCCGCAGGGCGGACATGTGCACCCGGATCTGGTGGGTGCGCCCGGTTTCCAACCGCACGGACAGCAGGGAGGCGGCCCGGAAGGCCTCCTGGAGGTCGTAGTGGGTGATACTCGGCTTGCCGTCCGCGACGACGGCGAACAGCCCCGGCCGGCGCGGATGCCGGTCGATCGGGGCGTCCACGGTGCCCCGCAGCGGATCGGGATGGCCCTGCACCACGGCCCGGTAGTGCTTGTCCACCGTACGGTCACGAAACGCCCGTTTCAGCAGGGTATACGCGCGCTCGCTCTTGGCGACCACCATCACCCCGGTGGTACCGACGTCGAGACGGTGCACCACCCCCTGACGCTCGGCCGCGCCCGAGGTGGAAATGCGGTATCCCGCGGCGGCCAACGCCCCGATCACAGTCGGTCCGGTGAAGCCGGGCGCCGGATGGACGGCGACCCCGACCGGCTTGTCCACCACGATGATGTCGTCGTCGTCGTAGAGAATGCCGAGAGCCTCGACCGGCGTGGGTTCCACCGCCACCGCCACCGGACGCGGCGGAGCGGGCAGCCGGACCTCCAGCCAGGCACCGCCGCTGACCCGGTCGGACCGGCCCCGGACCTTCCCGTCGAGGCTCGCCTGGCCGTCGTCGACGAGCGCGGCGGCCACGGTCCGCGACAGCCCGAACATCCTCGCGACCGCCGCGTCGAGACGGACGCCGTCGAGCCCGTCCGGGACCGGCAGGGAGCGCAGGTCACCGCCCGTGATGGTCACTGCCCCCGCCGGGGGGATGATGCTCGGCGTAGCGCGTGCCGTCCAGACCCACGCCGCGCAGGGACAGGATGACCGCGAGCACGCCGCCGCAGACGATCGCGGAGTCGGCCACGTTGAAGATGGGCCAGTAGTGGAGGTGGACGAAGTCCACGACGTGACCGCGCAGGGGACCGGGCGAGCGGAAGAGGCGGTCGGCGAGGTTGCCCACCGCCCCGCCGAGCAGGGCGCCGAGCACGAGAGCCCACCCCACCGACCGCAGCCGGCGGGCGGTGAACACCACCACCGCGACCACGGCCAGGGCGACCAGGCTGAGTAGCACCGTCGCGCCGCCCGCGAGGCTGAAGGCCGCTCCGGAGTTGCGGGTGAGCTCCAGGTCGAGCAGGCCGGGGATGACCTCGACAGGCCCCCGGTCGGACAGGGTGGCCACCGCGACATGCTTGGTGAGGATGTCCGACAGCAGGACGATCGCCGCCGCGACCGTCAGCGTGGCCACCGCCCGGCGGGAACCGGCGGTAGGGCAAGCCTCGTCCCGCCCGCGCGGCACCGGCGTCGACCCCCCGGGCGGGGCCGAGGGCTTCGTGGACATCGCCGGCGCGACGGACCCCGCGCCCGGGGTGACGCCCCCCGGCGCGGTCACCGCGTGATCGACGGGATCTTCGGACACACCGCTCCCGATGGTCGGCACCTCTCCTACCGGACCACTCTACGGCCCCGAGTCCCGACGATGAACCGGCCGCGCGGCGAAGGGCCGAGCCGGGGACGGGACCACTCGTCCCGCTGAGCTACGCTGATGGACAGCGGTACGGCGTGGACGGGGACGAGTAGCGGCGGGCGCAGCCCGAGCGAGCCGGGGTCGGTGGAAGCCCGGTGGCCAGCGCGTCGCGAAGATCACCCCCGAGCCGCCGGAAGAACGGAATCCGGTCGACCATCGGGTCCCCAGTAGATCCGGCCGCCGCGAGGACAACGAGGGGCCATCCCTCGGCCCGATCCGGCCGAGCGGGTGCGCAAGGAGGGTGGTACCGCGGTACCCCCGGTCCGGGCAGGACAGGCGGCCGGCGTATCGGCCGGATGGTCACGCCCGGGGCCGGTGAGGCGTCGTCCCTCCGTTGGAGAACCAGCCCGACGGAGATTACGACTATGGAGACCGGGTCCCCACGATGAGCACCCCTCTGCGGCATCCCACCTTCGCTCCGCTGCCCGCCCAGGTGGACCTGCCCGCCCTGGAGCGGGAGACGTTGGCCCGCTGGCGCGACACCAAGGTGTTCCACCGTTCGCTGGAGGCCACCGCGGACCGCCCGCTGTGGGTTTTCTACGAGGGCCCGCCCACCGCCAACGGCAGGCCGGGGGCGCATCACGTGGAGGCCAGGGTCTTCAAGGACCTGTTCCCCCGCTACCGGACGATGAAGGGCTACCACGTTCCCCGGCGGGCTGGCTGGGACTGCCACGGGCTGCCCGTCGAGCTCGCGGTCGAGAAGGAGCTCGGCTTCACCAGCAAAAACGACATCGAGGCGTTCGGCATCGCCGAGTTCAACGCCCGGTGCCGCGAGTCGGTGCTGCGCCATGTCGCGGACTTCTCCGCGATGACCGAGCGGATGGGCTATTGGGTCGACCTCGATGGCGCCTACCGCACCATGGACACCAGCTACGTCGAGAGCGTCTGGTGGTCGCTCAAGCAGATCTTCGACCAGGGCCTGCTGGTCGAGGACTTCCGGGTCACCCCGTACTGCCCGCGCGACGAAACGCCGCTTAGTGACCACGAGGTGTCCCAGGGCTACTCGGACGTCGACGACCCCTCGGTCTACGTCCGTTTCCCGCTCGTCGCCGACGCCCTGGGCCTCGCCGGGCAGGGTGCGCAGCTGCTGGTCTGGACGACGACCCCGTGGACGCTGGTGTCGAACACGGCGGTGGCCGTTCACCCGGAGGTGGAGTACGTCCTGGCCCGCGCGGGGGACGGGGAGTTGTTCGTCGTCGCCGAACCACTGGTCACCGCGGCCCTCGGCGAGGACGCCGAGATCGTCGAGCGGTTCCGCGGGGCGGAGCTGGCCGGTGCCCGCTACACCCGCCCGTTCGAGCTGCTGGCGGCCGAGCGGTTCGCGGCCGGCACCGGCGTCCCACACTCGGTCGTGCTCGCCGACTACGTGACGACCACGGATGGCACGGGCCTGGTCCACCAGGCGCCAGCGTTCGGCGCGGAGGACCTCGCGGTCTGCCGGGCGAGCGGGCTGCCGGTGGTGAACCCGATCGGGACGGACGGTCGCTTCCTCGCCGACGTCCCCTTGGTCGGCAGGATGTTCTTCAAGGATGCCGACGCGCCGCTGACCGCCGACCTGCGCGAGCGGGGCCGGCTGTGGCGGGCATCGACGTATACGCACAGTTATCCGCACTGCTGGCGCTGTCACACACCGTTGATCTACTATCCGCTGCCGTCCTGGTACATCCGGACCACCGCCATCCGCGACGAGCTGCTCGCGCAGAACGAGCGGACGACCTGGCATCCCGAGCGGATCAAGACTGGTCGGTACGGCGAGTGGCTGCGCGGCAACGTCGACTGGGCGCTGTCCCGCAACCGATACTGGGGGACACCGCTGCCGGTCTGGCGCTGCGACGACGACCCCACCCACCTGGTGTGCGTCGGGTCACTCGCGGAGCTCTCCGAGCTCGCCGGGCGGAACCTGGCCGACCTCGACCCGCACCGCCCGTTCGTCGACGAGGTCACCGGGACCTGCCCGACCTGTGGCGGCGTCTCGCACCGGGTGCCCGAGGTGATCGACGTCTGGTATGACAGCGGCGCGATGCCGTTCGCCCAGTGGGGCGCCCCGCACCACAACCTCGAGGCGTTCACCCGGCAGTACCCGGCGCAGTACATTTGCGAGGCGATCGACCAGACCCGCGGCTGGTTCTACACGATGATGGCGGTCGGCACGCTGGTGTTCGGCCGCTCCTCCTACGAGACAGTGCTCTGCCTCGGCCTGCTTCTGGACGCCGACGGCCGCAAGATGAGCAAGCATCTCGGCAACGTGCTCGATCCCTTCGAGCTGTTCGAGCGGCACGGCGCGGACGCGGTCCGTTGGCTGATGCTCGCCGGCGGCTCGCCGTGGGCGGACCGCCGGGTGAGTCACGAGGCGATCGAGGACATCGTCCGCAAGGTCCTGCTCACCTACTGGAACACCTCGTCGTTCTTCGCTCTCTATGCCGGGGCAGCCGGCTGGCGCCCAGCCGCGGACCCGGCCGCGGACCCGGCCGCGGGCGCGACACCGCCGGTCCGACGGCACGTGCTGGACCGCTGGGCGCTGTCCGAGCTCGCGGCCACCGTCGCCGAGGTGAACGATGCGCTGGAGAACTTCGACTCGCTGCGGGCCGGGCGGCGGATCGCCCGGTTCGTCGACGACCTGTCCAACTGGTACGTCCGCCGGTCCCGCCGCCGGTTCTGGGCCGGCGACGCCGACGCCCTGAGCACCCTGCACACCTGCCTGGACGCGCTGACCCGGGTGATGGCGCCGTTCACGCCGTTCCTCACCGACTGGCTGTGGTCACGACTGTTCGCCGACACATCCCCGCAGACCCCCGACTCGGTGCACCTGGCCGCCTGGCCCGAGCTCCCGGCGGGGCTGCACACGCCGGAGCTCTCGGAGCAGATGGATCTCGTCCGGCGGATCGTGGAACTCGGCCGCGCCGCCCGGGCCGCCAGCGGGGTGCGCACCCGCCAGCCGTTGCCGCGGGCGGTCGTCGGCGCGAGTGCCTTTGACGAGCTCTCCCCCGAGCTGATCGCACAGATCACCGAGGAGCTCAACGTGACCACGGTGGAGCCGGCGACCTCGGAGGTCGTCGACATCTCGGTGAAGCCGAACTTCCGGGCGCTGGGGCGGCGCTTCGGCAGGAACACCAAGGCGGTCGCCGCGGCCATCGCGGCCGCCGGTCCTCCCGTCAACGGACGGCTCACCGTCACCGTTGACGGGGAGGACGTCGAGCTGTCCGGGGACGAACTGATCATCACGGAGACGCCGCGGCAGGGCTGGGCGGTCACCGCCGAGTCCGGGCTCTCCGTCGCCCTCGACCTGGAGATCTCCCCGCAGCTCGCCCGCGCCGGGCTCGCCCGCGACGTCGTCCGGGTGCTCCAGGACGCGCGCAAGGCGGCGGGGCTGGAGATCACCGACCGGGTGGACGTCTCCTGGGCTGCGACGCGCGAGGAGACCACGCTCGCTCTGCGTACCCACGGTCAGACGGTGGCCGAGGAGGTGTTGGCGGTCTCCTTCACCGAGGCGGCCCGCACGGAACTACCTGCGGCGCAGCCGCGCGAGACGGCAGCCCGCTCGGCAGCCGAGGAGCTGGGCCTGGCGTTCACGCTCACCCGGCACGAGACGACCGGCAGCTGAGACCGAGGCTCGGGGTCAGCGAGAGGCCCGGCGTACTGCTCCCGCCGGGAGCAGCGCCGCGGCGGCCAGCGTCAAGATCAGGGACGCATAGACGAAACCGCTGCCGGCGAGGATGCCGACCACCGCAAGAACCGTACACAGAGCAAGAACCTCTCCACAAAGCGTCAGCATCTCTCGATCACCCCATCACGAGACCGGCCGTCGGCTCCGGGGCCGAGGGCCACGCCGGACCCGCCGAGGGCCGCGCGGTGGATGATCAGAACTCCTGCATTCCCGGGGTGTCCCGCCGGGTGGCATCCATGTCCGGCCGGCCGTGACCGTTGTCGCGGGCCATGGCGGCGCCGGCGGGCAGGGGCGGACCGGGCGGGAAGGTCGGCTGGTGGGCGGGGCTCTGCGCAGCGCCACTGGGCCCCATGCCCACCGCGGGCGGCGTGGGTCCACCACCCGGGTTGAGGCCCGGTCGCGGAGGCCCGCAGGCACCGACGGCCGGCTGGGTCGGCATGCCGTCCAGGTCCCGCAGCTGCATCTCCAGGTAGGCCCGCAGCCGGGTGCGGTACTCCCGCTCGAACGCCCGAAGCTGCTCGACCTGGCCCTCGAGACGACGCTTGTCGTCCTCCAAGCCGCCGAGCTGCTCGGCCACGTGCGCCCGGGCCTCACCGATGATGCGGTCCGCGTCCGCCCTCGCCTCGCGGCGAGCGCGTTCGGACTCCGTGCGCGCCTCGCGCAGCGCCTCGTCCGCCGTGCGCTGGGCCAGCACGAGGGTACGGGCGACCCGCTGCTCGATGTCGGCCTCCACCTGCGGGTTGCCGCCGGCGCGGGCGGGCGGTCCGGAGGTACCCACCGCCGAGATCACCGTGGTGGGGGCGCCGCCCTGCTGCAGCGCGGGGGGCTGCGGCTGCTGGCCCCGCTCCCGGGCAGCCTGGGCGGCCTGGGCCTGCGCCTGGCCGATCTGGCGACGCGCCTCGTCGAGCTGGCGGCGCAGGCCCTGGTTCTCCTCAAGGATCTGCGCGGGCACGCCCGGACCACCACCGCCGGAACGCCGGGCCTCGTCGAGCTGCCGGCGCAGGTCGCTGTTCTCGTCCAGCAGCCGCGTCAGCTCGGCCTCCACCTCGTCGAGGAAGGTGTCGACCTCATCCTCGTTGTAGCCCGTGCGAAACCTCGTCGGGCTGAAGACCTTGTTCTGAACGTCCTGTGGTGTCAGAGCCACGTCGCCTCCTCGTGCGGCATCGCCGCTCCCCGAAGAGAGGGCGGTCTGCGGGCAGTCTGCCGCGCCCGCGCTCGCGGTGTGCACAACAACCCCGTCACAGCCTCTGCGCATAGCTTCGAAGCACGATGACCACTAGGAAGAGCAGCAGGAACCCGAGGTCAAGCGCAACGCTACCCACCCGCAACGGCGGAAGAAATCGCCGGATGAATCGTAACGGAGGGTCAGTCACCGTGTACACAATCTCGAAGACCAGTACCAGGGGGCCGGTCGGGCGGAACGATCGGCTGAGGGCAAGAACCAGATCGATGATCCATCGTGCTATCAGGAGCAACAGATAGACCGTCAGCACCCAAAAGATCAAGCTTCCTACTGTGCTGATGGTGCTCTCTCCTGAGAAACGGGGGGGACGCGATCACGCCCCCTGACTATGACTGGTTGTAGAAGCCACCCTCACGGATGCGTCGCTTGTCCGTCTCGGTGACCTCGACGTTGTGCGGCGAGAGCAGGAAGACCTTGTTTGTCACCTTCTCGAGGTCGCCCCGCAGCCCGAAGATCAGACCTGCGGCGAAGTCGACCAGCCGCTTGGCGTCGGCATCGTCCATGTCGGTGAGGTTCATGATAACGGGCGTCCCGTCCCTGAACTCCTCGCCGATCTGGCGCGCCTCATTGTAGCTGCGTGGCTGAAGCGTGGTGATCCGGTAGGGGTGCGACTCCTCCACCGCGGCCACCCTGCGCATCGGCACGGGACCGGCGGGACGCAGCGGTTCGACCGGTGGACGTCGCGGCATGGCGACCGGCTCCTCACGTGCGTCTATCCGACGGACCGTACGGTCCATCGGAACCGGTTCGTGCATAGCACGCCGGTCGTCACGACCGACCGCACGACCGTCGTCATAGTCGTCCTCGAGATAGTCCTCATCCTCCTCGGCCAGACCGAGGTAGACCATCGCCCTGCGCCCGAGCCCCATGGGCGCGACTCTAAGGGACACCAGGCCGTTCACCGAACAAAGCGGTGCCGATCCGAAGGTGTGTCGCGCCTTCGGCCACAGCGTCCTCAAGATCTCCCGACATGCCGGCACTGATGACGGTGGCCTGGGGATGCCCCACCTTCAGGCGTTCCGCCACCTCACGCAGTCGCGCGAACGCAGGTCGTGGCTGCCCCCTCCGGGGGGCGACAGCCATCACGCCTCGCAGGGCCAGTCCCGGCGCCTCCTCGACAAGATCGGCCAGGGCGGAAAGGCCGGCCGGATCGATCCCTCCGCGCCTCGAGCCGGCGATCGACGCGCCGATCTTCCCATCGGAAGCACCAGGGAGGTCCAACGAGACCTGGAGACAGATCGACAGCGGGCGACCGCGTTCCATCGCCAGCCGGGAGAGCACTGGCACCAGGCTCACCCGATCCACTGACTGCACCCAATCCGCCCAACGAAGAACGGATCTGGCCTTGTTGCGCTGCAGTTGTCCCACGAAATGCCAGATCGGATCGCCGGAACCGGTGGCACCGGAGGACGAGCCGTCACCGGTCCCCTTGGCCGGGACGCTCCGTTCCCCGCCGATCAGCCGGGTGACGAGACTCACCTTCGGCCCGGCTTCCTGCTCCCGGTTCTCGGCGAAGTGCCGCACCCCGAGCGTGTGCATCATCACAACATCCTGGGGTGGGTAGGTTTTACTGACCGCAATGAGGGTGAGGTGGTCCGGATCACGGCCCGCTGCCCGGGCCGCCCCCACGATCCGAGCCCGGACCTCGGCCAGCCGCTGCGTCAACCGGTCCAGGCGCGCCGGATCGAGCTCGATCGGGGCGGGTCGGTCCGGTCCGGGTCGGTCCGGGGCGGGTCGGTCCGGGGCGAACGGTCCGTCGGACTCCCCCGAGCCGGATGCGCCATGCCTCGCGGGCACCTCGGGCCGGTGGATCATGGCGTCGGCCCGAGCCAGACCAGGCCGGCGAAGCGTCCCGTCCGACCCTCTCGACGGTAGGAGTAGAGCTCCGGATCCTCGGCGGTGCATCGAGCAGAAATTGTTATATCGGTCACACCGGCGGCGGCGAGTTGACGACGGATACCGGCACGCAGGTCGATCGCCGCGGTGCCGACGCGGGTGGTGGCCGCACTCCCCGGCACCTGGGTATCCACCTCGCAACGAAGATCCTCCGGCACCTCGTAACAGCCGGCACAGATACATGGACCGATGGTGACACGGAGCTCGTCCCGGACGGCGCCGAGCCGCTCGAGGGCCCCAAGAGTGGCGTGTATCACGCCATTGGCCATCCCAACCCGGCCGGCGTGCGCCACTCCCACCACCGCGGGGGCCTCGAACAGCACCGGTGCGCAGTCGGCAACCATCACGGCGAGCACGAGGCCGGGGACATCGGTCACCAGCGCGTCCGCCTGTGGCGGCGGCCCGTGCCGACGCAGCACGGCGACCTGCCTCCCATGCACCTGCCGCATGTACTGGACCGGCATCCGCAGCCGGTCGACGAGCCGGCGTCGGTTGACGGCGACGGCCTCGTCGGCATCCCCGACGTGGTCGCCCAGATTGAGTCCCTCGAACGGCGGGTCGCTGACCCCGCCCGAGCGCGAGGTGACGAGAACCGGCATGCCGGAAGTCTGCCTGGCACCGGCTACTTGAGGAAGTCCGGCACGTCCAGCTCGTCGTCGTCGGCCACCGGCCGCACCGGCCGGCGAGGCGGGTAGGTCGGCCGGGGAGCAGCGCGCGGCGGCTCCGGGCGGTGCTGACCATAGGCCTGATCGACCGGCGGCTCCACCGGTTCACGGTCCGGCGGGGCGAGGCGAGACTCGCTCGTCGGGATCACGGTCGATTCGGCCGTGGCGACCGCAGCGGGTTCGTTCGAGGCCGGCGCCCCCGGCAGCGGTTCCGGGTGGTAATGACCGACGTTCGACGGCGCGATCGGCGGCGGGGGTGCCTGCAGGTAGCTCGGTGTGGGCGGCGGGACCGGCGCAACGGG
>NZ_CDWWXB010000014.1:0-16116 GCF_977971855.1 Frankia sp. CoWAU3
ACTGTGCCGTGGGCGGGTAGCCGCCGGAGCCGCCGTCCTGCACCAGTTGGGTCTGGGCGTCGTTGTGGAGGTCGTTGTGGAGATAACCGCCCTCCTGGGGTGATCCATACGGCGCAGGCCAGCTCGGCCCGGACGGACGGGAGTTCGGAGAGTAGCCGCCGGGTTGGTTGACGCCGGGTGCGCTGTCGCCGATCAGGTGGGTCTCGTCTTCGTCGCCGAACGGTGCCGAGCCCGCGGAGTACGGCGAGGCGGAATAGGAACCACCAGCGTTGCCGTCAACCCCTTGGGTCTGGGCGTCCGGGTCCTGGGGGCCTGGGCCCGGTGACTGCATGGCGTCCTCCTGCGCTGCGCGAAGAGCGGCCCCTGCCCGCGCTCGTGATCTTGCGGATCCCGCCGTGGTGCCGGGCGGTTCTCGCAACCGTCCATCTGTGTTAGAACGGACGGACCGCCCCGTTCGGCCCAGGTCGGGCTCGATGCTCGATGTTAGAAGCTTTGTGTTCGGAGGGGGATCCCGGGTCGTCTTGGAGACAAGGTGTCGGATCAGGCCGCGTAACGGATCACGATGTTGTCGACGATCATCTCCAGGAACGTCTGGTCGACCGGGTCGCCGGTCAGCAGCACCCGTTGGAGGATGACGGCGGTTCCGAGTTCTATGAGTACCGTGCGGTCGACGTCCGGGCGGACCTCGCCGCGGGCGATCCCGCGTTCGATGATGGCTTCCGAGCTCGCCTGGCGTTGCATCCAGAGGCCGCGGCGCAGGGCGTCGCGCAGACCGGGATTGCGCGGCATCTCCGAGATCAGTTCCGCGAGGATCCGTCCCCGATCGCCGCGGATCGTGTCATGGAACGAGGTCAGGAACTCAAGGATGTCCAGGCGGAGGGAGCCGTTGTCGGGTGCCGGCATCCGCTGCTCGGTGAAGGCGTTGACCGCATCCATCACCAGGGCGAGCTTTGACGGCCAGCGCCGGTAGATGGTGGCCTTGCCGGCTCGTGCCCGGGTGGCCACCCGGTCCATCGTCACACCGTCGTATCCGACCTCGGCCAGAAGGTCGAGGGTGGCGGTGCGGATCGCCTGGTCCCGGCTCTCGTCGCGAGGTCGGCCGCCGGGGTGCGACGACGCGAGCGAGAACGGGGTCACGACACACCCTCCAGGTTGCTGCGGACTGGACGGCGCTCCACGCGGCGTTCCCGGTAGCCGATGTGTCTCGCTGGATGGAGGGCTGTGGGCGCGCGGCGCCAGCCTGGCCCGCCGAGCGTAGCCCACCGGCGAAGGTTCGGGAACCGTTCGGTATCGGAACTGGGTTGTTCCCGACTTGTCCGCCGGGGACGGTGGGAGGGCGGAACGTCCTGTTCCGCTGTCGTGCCGTGTCGGCGGGCGTGTTGGGCGTCCGGGGTGGCGGCGATGCGCGGCGCACCTGAAACGGCCGGTCCGGTGCCGGACCAGGTGGCGGAATGCGCGCCGGGCCGGGGTGTCGGGCCGGTGGCCGCTGGCGCGGTCAGATCCGGCCCGCATGCTCCGGGATGTGCCGACGACCGTCCTGACGGGCTCCGCCGCTCGTGGCGGCCTTGGGATGGTCCGGGTGGAGGAAGACCCACTTCTTGTAGGCCCAGAACCGGAATACGGTGCCCAGCCCGGTGCCGATGATGTTACCGAACAGGTTGAACGCAAGTACGCCCTTGAGATCGAGTACATAGCGTGCGAACCCGAGGCAGCCGAGCGCGATCAGCAACCCGACCGTATTCAGGATCACGAAGAGTGTGTACTCGCGACGTAGACCGGTTCGGGCGCGATGGTTGAAAGACCATTGCCGGTTCCCGATGTAGGAAAAGGTGGCGGCGACCACCGTGGAGACGGTCTTCGCGCTGAGCGGACCCATTCCGAGAAGCGTGTGGCACAGGTTGGAGACGAGAAAGTCGATGGCGTAACACGCACCGCCGACCAGCCCGAACTTGCCCATCTCGTGGACGAGTACCTGCACCGGTGAGCGGGTCTGTCGGTGTCTCACCACGGGCGACCCCGATCGATATTTACCACCCGGAGAGAGTACCGGCTGCTCCCGCCCGCCCACCGTGCCACCCCCGTCGACGGTGGCGTGGTGGACATCCGTGGCGAGGCCGGCTCACCGGACATGATGCCGGACGTAGCAGTGAACGCGCTGGCGCGTGGTGGAGTCACCGGGTAGCTGTTCCCATCTCTACGTTAGGTGATGCCACCAATCCGGTGCGGCGGGCAACGTGGGTGGCACAACTTCGGCAAAAACTCGGGAACGTTGGCGAAGCTGGGCCCATGGACGGCATCCTGGCAGTTGGAGGGTGGGGACCATTGATCGGAAGGACGCATCATGATCCGCTCGAGTCGTTGGTCGAGCCGTTGATGCCGATGTCAAGGACCGATGACCACGTGGACACCGATGATCACACCGCTGTCGACCCCGTTGCCGATGTCCATGCAGACGATGTCCATGCAGACACCGTGCGCCCCGCGGACACCGTGAGCCCGGTGAGCCCGGTGAGCCCGGTGAGCGGCGCTGCCACGGCGACCGAACTCCTGCTGAGCTACGCGGCAGGTCACCCCGCCCGGCGGCGGGAGGCCGGGCCACCTGCCCTGCCCGGCGCGCGGCCGCGCCTGGGCGTCGCGGTGGTTGCCTGTATGGACGTGCGGATCCAGGCGGAGGCCTTGCTCGGTCTTGTCGAAGGTGACGCCCACATCCTGCGCAACGCCGGTGGTGTCATCACCCCGGATGTGGTCCGCTCGCTCGCCGTGAGCCAGCACCTGCTGGGAACGACGGAGATCATTCTTTTGCATCACACCGGGTGTGGTCTCGAAAGGATCACCGACGACGGGTTCCGGGACCAGTTGGAGCGCAAGACGGGCGTTCGTCCCGAATGGGCCGTGTATTCCTTTCCCGATGTCGAGGAGGACGTGCGCAAGTCCGTCAGGGTGCTGCGTTCGTCGCCGTTCCTGCAGTCCACCACCTCGGTACGCGGGTTCGTCTACCAGGTGGAGACCGGGGCACTGGTCGAGGTTCTGCCGTAGAGCGGTCCACGGCGGTGTGGGGATGGGCCGCATTGTCGGATCGTCGTCGGACCAAGCTTGCTCGGTCCGGTCGGTCCGGTCGGTGGGTCACGCGGGTGGCCGTCCGAGCGCGTGGTAGATCCAGCCGGCATCCCGCCAGACCGCGGGATCCAGGACGTGCCGTCCGTCGATGACGATGGGTCTGCTGACGTGCGGTCGCAGGGCGGCCGGGTCGATCTCGCGGAACTCGCTCCATTCCGTCAGGACCAGGACGATCTCCGCGCCTGCCACGGCTCGTATCACCGAGTCGGTGTAGTGCAGGTACGGATAGTGAATGCGGGCGTTCGGGATCGCCGCGGGGTCGTAGACGGACACATGGCCGCCGGCGCGGTGCAGCGCGGTGGCCACGTCGAGGGCGGGCGAGTCGCGGATGTCATCGGAATTCGGTTTGAAGGCGGCACCGAGGACCGCCACCATCCGGCCCGTCGGCGAGCCCCCCAGCGCCTTGGTGGCCAGCGCCACCGTCCGCGTCCGGGCCCGCGTGTTGACGGCGTCGACCTCGGTGAGGAAGGCCAGCGCGGAGCCGACTCCCAGCTCGTCCGCACGGGCCTGGAAGGCACGGATGTCCTTGGGTAGGCAACCGCCGCCGAAGCCGATGCCGGCCTGGAGGAACCGGGGCCCGATCCTGGGGTCGTGAGCCAGGGCGGCGGCGAGCTCGGTCACGTCCCCCCCGGTCATGTCGCAGATCTCGGCCATCGCGTTGATGAAGGAGATTTTCGTCGCGAGGAAGGCGTTCGCGGCGACCTTCACGATTTCGGCCGTGACGAAGTCGGTGACGATGACGGGTGTGCCTTCTTTGATCGTTCTGGCGTAGACCGTCCGCAGCCGTGCCTCGGCGGTGCCACCCGGGACGACCCCGAAGACCAGGCGGTCCGGCCGCAGGGTGTCGTCGACGGCGGACCCCTCCCGGAGGAACTCGGGATTCCAGGCAAGTTCCGCGCCCGGGGCGCCGGCGGCAAGTCGTCCGGCCAGCCGGGCCGCGGTGCCCGTGGGAACCGTCGACTTGCCCACCACCAGCGTCCCGGGCCGCAGCCCGGCCGCGATCAGACCATTCGTCACCGCCTCGACGTGGCGCAGGTCCGTCGCGCCGGAATCGGGCCGTTGCGGTGTTCCCACGCAGATGAAATGCACCTCGGCCCGGTCAACCGCCTCGGCGAGCGAACTCGAGAAGGTCAGCCGTCCCGCCTCCAGGTTCTTGCGGAGTAGCCCTTCCAGACCGGGCTCGAAGAAGGGCACCCCACCCGCGGCGAGCCGCTGCGTCCTGGTCGCGTCGATATCGACACCGATGACCTCGAAACCCAGTTCCGCCATGCACACGGCATGTGTCGCGCCCAGATAGCCGGTGCCGATGACGCTGAGGTGAAGAACCGGTGACGTGCTCACGTCTGAGTGACCTCCGCTGCACGTGGTAAAGACGGCCGCCGCGCTGCCCCATTCTCGTTGGCCGTCGCGCCGTTCGATGGTCACGCCGTCTGTGAGCTGCCCGGATGTCGGGTATGGTCATTCCCCGGCCGCGGCCCGATACGGGGGTCGTACGGGTTTCACCCGAGGCGGGGGAGCGGCAGCGACCGGACCCCCGCGGGCAGTGGGCTGGGCGCGTGCCGCAGGACTGACCGGCCGACGGCGGTGATCTTCTCCGTCTCGATGCGCCGCGGGAGCGCGGCGCTGTCGAGATGCCGGCACAGCACGATCGACGAGCCTGCGACCAGGGGAGCAAGCAGCGAACCGACCAGGCCCTCGGTCGTGGCGAGCGGCGCGGTGAACAGCACCCGGTCCGCGGGTCCCAGGCCCCACGCCCCCGCGATCGCGGTACCCGCGCGCAGCAGCGCGGCCTGCCCGGGCGGCGCTGCCGGGGCGGCGAACCGATCGCCGTGCGGGGGCACCTCCGCGGCGTAGTCGAGAACCCCGGCGACGGGCCGGCGCATCCGACCACCCAGCGGGCGTAGTGACAGGGCCACGATCTCGTCCACCATCAGGCCGGATGCCTCGTCGAGCCGGTCCTCGGCCAAGAACAGCGCGTCGAGGGGGGTCGCGACCGGGAGCTCCCCGCCGGCCTTCTCGGCGTCCTCGCCGTCCTGCTCGCCGGCTGCGTCCCGGACGAGGACCGCGTCCATCCCGGCCGACCAGGTGGCGAGCAGGATGACCGAACTGAGCCAGTGCGTCGGCAGGTGGACGCCGACCCGGTCACCGATGCCGAGGCCGAGCGTGTCGACCAGCATGTTCGCGGTCTTCGCCACCCAGTTGTCGAAGGTGGTCGCCGAGAATTCCACGCGTTCGCCGGTCGCGTCGTCGTAGAAGGTGACCAGCGGGCGGGCGGGATCGGTGGCCAGCCGGTGCGCGAGGACGGACGCGATGCCGCGAACCCCCGCCACGGGTGCGGCGTAGGCGTCCGCGGCCGGGCCAAGCAGCGTCCGTGCGGCGACCAGCCGCGGCACGGAGGCGCTCATGGCGTGCACGAGGGGTCGGAGGGAACGGGACCGACCGGAGCGGCTGCGGTGCCTGTGGTGCCGCCGACGCCTGTGGTGCCGCCGATCGTGGTCGCCCGGGTGTCACCACCGGCGGCGGTCGTGGTCGTCGAGATCCTCGTGCCGACGGTTGCCGCCGCGCCCGGCAGTCCACCGTTGGGCAGGCCGGAGCTGGGCAGGCCGGTGAAGGTGGATCCGAGGACGAGGACGAGGCCGGCCCCGGAGCGGCCGGCGTCCGCGACGATTCGGCTGCCGGGGATCGTCGCCGCCAGGGTGCGTGCCGCAGCCTCCTGGCCCGGGGGATGGCGTACCTCGGTCAGAGTCTGGCGGGTCGATGTCGCGGCGGTCATCGGCCCAGTGAAGCCGCGTGCCCGCAGTCCGTCGACCGTGCCGGTGGCGAGTCCGGCACGTCCCGAGGCGTTGCGGACGGCGGCGATCGAGACCTGGGCGGGGTCGAGAGTTCGCTGTGCGGGAGGCTTGGTGCCCGCGGGCAGCAGCGGAGCGAGGACCTGGTCGAGGCCGGCCTGATCGACGATGAGTACGGCCCCGTGCGGGGGAACCGAACCCAGGTCGTCAACCGCGCCATCGGAGCGCAGCGCGATGTGCGTAGGGACTGTCACGAAGTGAATTCTTCCCGGACCCAGCTCGCTGACCCGCTTCGCGAGCTTGAGCATCGCGGTCTGGTCGAGACCCTGGTCGATCCGCAGCGCGCCGCCGACCGCACCGATCAGTGAAGTGATCTTGATTGGATTGGTGAGCACTCCGGTGCTGGTCGCTGTCGCCAGCAGCTTGGAGAGGAACTGCTGCTGGCGCAGAATGCGAAGGCGTTCGTCCCCGAGCGCGTAACGGGTCCGGACGAAGGCCAGCGCCTGATCACCGTTGAGACGGTTCTCGCCGAGCCGTCCGCTCCATCCCGACATCGAGTCGTGCAGGTTGCGGGTGCTGCCGTTCGGTAGGGGCGTCACGCACACGCTCACGCCCCCCACCGCGTCGGTCATCGTCTTGAAACCGGCGAGATTGATCGAGATGGTATGGTCGATCTTCAGGCCGGTCAGGGACTCCAGCGTGGTGACGAGACCGGGGACGTCCGCCAGCCCGAGCACCTCGGTGATCTTCGACCGGCCGTCGTGGGCGGTGGCCTTCTCTCGCGGCACCACCGGGACGAGCATGTCCCGGGGGAAGGACAGTAACGTGGCCGAGCCGTCCTTGCCGAAGTGGGCGATGATGGTGGTGTCGGACCGGACGCCGTCCACCACGCCGTACTCACCCCCGGTACCCTCCCGACTGTCGTCGCCGAGCAGCAGGATGTTCTCCTCGCCGTCCGCGCTCGCCGGGCGGGCACCCTCGATGTCCCAGTCGACGCGCGTGACGGCCTTGTCGAACTGTCGGTAGGCGGCCCACCCGATGGTGCTCAGACCGAGAACCAGCACGGACAGCAGAGCGACGGCTCCAACGGACAGCCGTCGCAGCGGGGAGCGGTGGCGACGGGGCCCACGTGGGTCCAACGCGGGCGGTAGGGCCGGCGGGCGCATGGTATCGGGGCTCACCTGAGTCGAAAGCCCTCCTCGCTCAGGCGGCCGGGGCGGGAGAACCCCGCCGGAACGCATGCCGCGGCCGTCGTGGTCGTGATGTGGCAGCCGTGTCCGTCTAACTGGACGTTCCGGACGGCCAAGACGTTGCCATGACAAGCACGGATGTTCACGGCGGGGTTGATCTCGTCTCCGGCCGTAGTGCGGACGGCGCGGAATGTGATCGGACGGTCGGGTGAACGATCAGTCAGCCAGCGGTGAGTCAGACGGCGAGCGGTTAGTACGTGCACCCCGAGGTGAGATCCGCGGCCGTTGACGGTGAGGCGGGAGGCGGGTCCGCCGTAGCGGACCCGCCGGTCGCCCCGGCGGCTGTGCCGGTACCACCGGTCGATCCGGCGCCCCCGGCCGCTGGACTCGGGTTCACCCCGTTGTAGGACGTGCCCAGGACGAGGGCGATGTGGCCGGCGGGGACGGAGGCGTCCGCGCGCAACCGGCTGCCGGGCACGTCGGCCTGCACGGCATGGGCGGCGGCCTGTTCGCTCGGGCGGTAGCGCACCTGCGTCGTCCCCACCACGCCGGCCTGCCACGTCTGCGGCGGGCTGACCCGGAAACCGGCCTGCCGCAGCGCCCCGGCGGCCTTGGCTGCGAGGCCCCCCACCCCGGCGCCGTTGTAGACGTCGATCAGCACCTGCGCCGGGTCGACCGTCGGAGTCGGTGCCGGGGTAACGGAGGACTCCCGCGTGTCACGGGCCCGCCCGCGCAGCGGAGCGAGGAACTTCTCCAGCGTCTCGGGGTCGTAGAGCTGTACGGAGCCGAACCTCGGCAGCTCCCCCACGGCGTTGCCGCCCTCGGCCGGCGTCGGGGTGTGTACGGGGATCGTCTCGAACCGGATCTGATCGGCGGACATCCCGCGCAGCCGTGTCGCGAGCGCGCGCATGTCGTTCATGCTGGTGCCGTCATCGACGGTGAGCGCCCTGGTCGCGGCCTGGAGCAGGTTCTCCAGCCTGACCGGGTTGGCGAGCACCCCGGTCGTGGTTGCCTGGGTGAAGACGGCGCCGATGAACTGCTGCTGACGGCGGATGCGATCAAAATCGTTGTCGGGTAGGCCGTGGCGTTGGCGGACGAAGGCGAGTGCCTGCTCTCCGTTGAGATAATTCTTGCCTACCGTGCCCCGCCACTGTGACCACGGATCGTAAAGATTGGACTTTCCGCCGTTTGGTAGCGGTTTTACGCAGACGGTGACGCCGCCGATGGCGTCGGTCATCTCCTTGAAACCGGCCAGATCGACCGAGACGTAGTGGTCGATCTTGATGTCGGTGAGATTCTCGATCGTTCTGATCAGGAGACTGGGACCGCCGAGGGTGATCGCCGAGTTCAGCTTGCCGAGGCCGTGCCCCGGAATGCGCACGAGGGTGTCCCTCGGAAAGGAGACCATCGTCGTGGTCCCGTCCACGTCGAGGTGGGCCAGCATCGTCGTGTCCGACCGTTCGTCGGTCACCGCTCCCTGGCTCTCGTACTCGCCGCCGGTGCCCGCCCTGCTGTCCGATCCGACCAGCAGGAAGTTCCGGGTGCCCTCCGCTGCCTCCGCCGGCCGGTCCCCGCCGAGCCCGAGGCGGATCCGGTTGATCTGGGCGTCAAAATACTCGTAGGCGGTCCAGCCGCCCACCGCGGCAAGGAGTACCACGGCGGCGAGCATCGCTGCGACTACCGTGAGCAGGCGGGACGTCAGAGACCGCTCCCGGCGAGTGTCGTGTTCGTCGTCGCGTGCCTGGTGGTCGTCGCGGGTCGGAGACGGGCCTCGATACGCACGGGCGGGCGGATTCAGACGATTTCGTCGCCGCGGGGGCGGGCCCTGGGACCCCGCGGACAGACGCGGCGGCGCGTCGGTCACCGTGTCCCCCTCCCAGGCGGCCCGAGATGTCTGCTGAGTCTGGAACGATCAGATGCGCGGTAAGGTTTCCCGCCGGCTGGCCGCCCCGAACCCTGCGACTACCCAACGTACCCGTATTGGGCGGGGTGTACCTGTCGCCGGCCCGGTGCGCCTGGAAATACCCGTTGCACATGTGGGTGTTCACGGTGACGGGCGGGCAAAGATGGATCGAGCCGTCATGTGATAGGAATCACATCGACGGTTACTTTCTGTCAACCCAAAGCGGCACGATAGGGTTTCGGATCATGAAGGCCCTCGTCCTTGCCGGTGGTTCGGGAACCCGTCTGCGGCCGATCACCCACACCTCGGCCAAACAGCTTGTTCCAGTGGCGAACAAGCCGGTGCTTTTCTATGGCCTGGAGGCCATCCGTGACGCCGGTATCACCGATGTCGGGATCATCGTGGGGGAGACGGCCGGCGAGATCCAGGCGGCGGTAGGTGACGGCTCGGCATTCGGGATCCAGGTCACCTACATCCGCCAGGACGCGCCGCTCGGACTGGCGCATGCCGTGCTCATCGCCCGCGACTTCCTCGTCGATGAACCGTTCGTCATGTACCTCGGCGACAACCTGATTATCGGTGGGATCTCCAGCCTGGTCGAGGAATTCCGACGGACCACTCCGGACGCCCTGATCCTGCTGACCAGGGTCGACAACCCCTCCGCCTTCGGTGTCGCCGAGCTCGGTGCGGATCGGCAGATCATTCGACTGGTCGAGAAGCCGCTCGTTCCGCCGAGTGACCTGGCGCTCGTCGGCGTCTACATGTTCGGCACCCCCATCCACGACGCCGTGGGGGCGATCAAACCGTCGGCCCGCGGCGAGCTGGAGATCACCGAGGCGATCCAGTGGCTCGTCGACGGCGGATACGAGGTCGCCTCCCACCTGGTCGAGGGTTACTGGAAGGACACCGGCCGACTCGACGACATGCTCGAGACGAACCGCCATCTCCTTGAATCGATCGAGCCGGCGATCCGTGGCAGCGTTGACGAGCACAGCACGATCGTTGGCCGTGTGGTGATCGAGGAGGGCGCCTCGCTGGTCCGGTCCACCGTGCGCGGGCCGGCCATCATCGGCCGGGACACCACCCTCGTCGATACCTATGTCGGCCCGTTCACCTCGATCTTTCACTCCTGCGCCATCGAACGGACCGAGATCGAGTACTCGATTGTGCTGGAGCGGGCGACGATCCGTGGGATCGGGCGGATCGAGGACTCGCTGATCGGCCGGGATGTCGAGGTCGTCCCCTCCGCGGCCCTGCCCAGGGCGCATCGGCTCATGCTGGGCGACCACTCCCGCGTCTCGGTGGCTACGACGGGGACCTGAGGCCGGCCCGGAGCGGATGTCTCTTGCGCATCCGTGACGGACTTCGTGGGGCGGGCGTCGGCCGGTGACCGCCTACGCCCGATCCCGGACCCGTGATCGCGGCCTCCCGCGTGCCCCTGGCTCCGCCCGCCCGCACCGCGACGGCGAGGCAGAGAACGACGAGCACCGCCGACAGCGCGAAGACCGTGATCGTGACGCCGATCGGGAACGGCGTCCAGCGGCCGGCCCCCGCGACGATCTCGGGAACGCGGGCCGGGGTGAAGGACACCTGGCGCGGCAACCAGTAGTACGAACAGACCGTCAGCAGCCCCAGACCCTGCATCAGCAGCGCGCCGACCAGCGTGACGGCGGGTGCCAGTCGCTCCCGGCCGCGCAGCGCCGCGCGCAGGCCCAGAGCGAACACCACCCCCAGACCGACCAGCCCCAGGTAGAGATACCGGCCCTGGACGGCGATGCCGCGGGTGTACTGCTGGTACTCCGCCCAGCTGCGCTGCCCGACCATCAGGTAGGCGAAGGCGACCGGGAGCAGCAGTACCGCCGGCCCGGCGGTACTCGCCAGCCGGTCCGGCCGCGCGGCGCGGCGTGGTCCGACGGCCAGCGCGGCCGCGCACAGTCCGACGACCGCCCCGGTCGCCACGACGATGGCGACCGGGGAGAGCTGGGGCGGCTCGAACAGGCCGAGCCCGCCCCAGAAGCGGCTGATCATAGTCCGGAAGAAGTACCAGAACCAGGTGAGGAAGGAGTCCGGAAGCAGCAGTGGTTCCCGCCGCGGCGGGTTCGTCGCCCACCCGTTCGGCTGGACGGAGCCGTACAGGACGTAGTTCCTGATCCACCACCAACCTCCCAGGGCGAGCCCGAGGCCGACCGCCAGCGTGGCCGGCGTCCATGGCAGGGAGCCGATCGCGCGACGCGACGCGAAAAGCCGGCCGGCCGGATACGCGGACCGCTCCGGTGCCTGCCGCCCCGCACGCCGCAGGCGCCACCAGCCGACCAGATAGGCGGCGACGATCATGGCCGGCAGGGCCAGCGCGAACGCCTTGGTCAGCAGGGCGATTCCCAACCAGATCCCGGCCCGGGCGGCGGTGCGGCGACGCATGTCGCCGCGCAGCACACCCACGAGAGTGACGGTTAGCCCGCCGGTGGCGAGCATCAGGAGGCCGTCATTGTTGAAGGTGGCACCGACCCGGGTGAACCCGGGCACGGCGAGTGGCAGGGTCGCCGCGGCGAGGGCCGATGGTTGATCCAGTCCGAAGCGGCGTGCCGCCAGCCATGCCAGCAGGGGCAGCGGCGCGACCACCAGGATGTTCAACAGACGCAGGACGAAGACCTGCTGGTCATAGGCCCAGTGCTTGGAGCCTGGCAGGGCGTCGAGCAGCCTGGCGCCGACCACGTAGATCAACGGTGGATGCTGCACCATCTGGTTGGAGAGACGGCCGTCGCCGACGGGGGCAACCCCGCCGAGGGCGTCGAACGACTGGCGCTGGCCGCGTGGCGTCGGATCGATCTCGGCGAAGGACGGGGAGCCCCGCCGTTTCCCACCGGCCTGGAACATGTCCTGGAAGCGGCCGCGGTCGAAGTCGTCAGAGGTCGCGGCTACACCCGTCGAGATGATCTTTTTGCCTGGTGCGGGCCAGCCGACTCCGTGCTGCAGGCCGTAGACCATGTCCACGTGCTGAGCCTCGTCGTATCCCGTCCAGGTCGGATACACGAACGCGTAGCTGAGCAGCAGGCCGAGGTGAACCGCCGTGATGAGGAGCAATAACACCGGCACGCGCCGCGGACCGGGCATCGACACCGCCTCGGCGGCCTCGGCTCGCGCCTCGGCCGCCGGCCTGGTCCCTGCCGGCCTGGTCTCCGCCGTGGAATCGGTGGTGTAGCTGCAGTCGATGATCGACGGCTCTGGGGCATCCATGGTTGACGCCAGCGTAGACTACCGATGTGAGAGGTTCGGACGAGCTCGGCGTGGGGTAACCGTTGCCTGTCTGTCGCACTCTTCTCGACACGGGCTGATCCTGGGCGGATCCTGAACCGGGCGGGTCACGGTGTCTGCGACACTCGGAAGGTGCGTTTTCTCGTGACCGGTGCCGCCGGTCAGCTCGGGTCCGACCTCTGCCGGCTGCTCGAGGCCCGAGCCGCGGAACCGGGCTCCCCGGTGTCCGGCTGGGCCGGTCTGACCCGGGCGGAATTCGACATCACCGATCCGGCCCGGGTGCGCGCCGTCCTGCGCGACCAGGCGCGTCCTGCGAAGATCCAGGGTGGGCTGGTCGTCTTCAACACGGCGGCCTGGACAAACGTCGACGCGGCGGAGTCGGACGAGGCCGGCGCCTATGCGGTCAACGCCACGGGGCCGGCGCACCTCGCCGCGGCCTGCGCCGAGGTCGGCGCGACCCTGATCCACATTTCGACTGACTACGTCTTCGACGGGCGGGCCGCCAAGCCCTACGAGGTCAACGATCCTACCGGTCCCGTCTCGGCGTACGGCCGGACGAAACTGGCCGGGGAGGAGGCTGTCCGAGCCCTGCTGCCCGATGCCTCGTACGTGGTGCGCACCGCATGGGTCTATGGCCGGACCGGCAGCAACTTCGTGAAGACGATCTCACGCCTGGCCCGTGAGCGGGACACGCTGTCCGTTGTGGACGATCAGGTGGGCTCGCCGACCTGGTCGGCCGATCTTGCGTCGGGGCTGCTCGAACTCGCTTCCTCGGCGGCACCGACCGGCGTCTACCACTGCACGAACGCCGGCGAGACCACGTGGTTCGGCTTCGCCCGCGAGATTGTCGCCGCTTTGGGCCAGGACCCGGCCAAGGTGACGCCGACGACGACGGAGGCATTTCCCCGTCCGGCCCGGCGCCCGGCCTACGCGGTGCTCTCCGGGCGGTCGTGGGTGGACGCGGGACTCACTCCTCCGCGGGCCTGGGACGCCGCGCTGTCCGCGGCCTTCGCCGCGGCGGGCGACGCGCTGCGCGGCTGATCGTTCTGCCGGGTACCGATCTTTCTGTCGATCGTTGCGCGACCGGCCAGCGTCGGCCCACCGCGCCCCGGCCGTGGGCGGGGGCGCGCCTGACTCTCGCCTGGTGTCCGGTCCCCGCCCGGCCCCGTCTGCCCGATCTACCTGGCTCTATCTACCTGGCCCTTCGGCGACGGTTCCCGGTGGGCGCCGATCGTGTTGGCTGGCACAGTAGAATTTTGCAGGATGAGAATAAGTGCGTGTGCTGCAAAGTTATCGAGAAAGAGGATATCGAGGGAGCGGATCGAGATCGGGGAAGCGGTGACGGGGAAGGATCCGACGGCGGCACCCGCGGCGACCGTCCCGGGTCGGGCTGGCGAGCCCGGGAGGTCGTCCGGGCCGGGGCTGCGGGAGCGCAAGAAGCGGCAGACCCGCCGGGCCCTGCGGGCCGCGGCCATCCGGCTTGTCGCGGAGCGTGGTCTGGAGAACGTCTCGGTTGACGAGATCGCCGCCGCGGCCGAGGTTTCCACCCGGACGTTCTTCAACTACTTCCCGACGAAGGACGACGCGATCGCCGGCATCGATCCCGAGGACATCACCGAGATCAGCACGGCGCTGGCGGAGCGTCCTCCCGAGGAGGAGCCGCTGGCGGCGTTGCGGGCGGTCATGCTGGACCGGGCCGCCCTCGTCGCACCCGATCAGGCCGAGCTGTGGCGCGTCCGGCTTGCGATCATCCGTGCCCATCCTCATCTGACCATGGCCTACGCGGCCAGTTGGAGTTCCTACGAACGTGCTCTCGCCGAGGCGATCGGCCGGCGTTGCGGGCTCGATCCCGATCGTGACCCCTACCCCGTCGTGCTGGTCGCGACGACGTTGGCCGTCGTGCGGACCCTGACCGTGCGGTGGCAGGAGTCCCCGGATGACGCTTCGTTGCCCGACACTCTCGGCCGCGCCTTCGACATCCTGGCCCGCGGCCTGGCTCCGCCCGGTCCCTCCGGCACCTTGGGCGGGTCCGGCGCCCCACCCGAGTCCGGCGGGTCCGGCGGGTCCGGCGGGTCCGGCGAGTCGGACGGATTCGACGTGGTGGGCACCTCGAACGCGCCGATCATGTCGTCCCACCGGGAGCACCGGGAGCACCGGGAACGAGAACAGCGAGGACAGCGACCCGAATGAGATCGACCGAGCACGTCGACGTCAGCGACGACCATGAAGGGAACCGGTCATGACGCAGGCTCGATCGGCGGAGTCCGCCGAGCCCGTCGAGTCCGTGGACTCCGCCGAGTCCGCCGAGTCCGCCAGAACCGGCGCCGGCACGTCTCCGGCGCCCCGCGGCGGCGCCGCCGTGATCCCCTCGCCGGTCTCCGACCAGCGCCGGCTCTGGCTGATCATGGGAGCGCTGCTCCTCGGAATCCTGCTGGCCTCGCTGGATCAGACGATCGTGTCGACGGCACTGCCGACGATCGTCGGGGATCTCGGCGGCGCCACCCATCTCTCCTGGGTGGTGACTGCCTACCTGCTGGCCTCCACGGTGTCCACACCGGTCTGGGGCAAGCTCGGTGATCTGTACGGCCGCAAGATCCTGTTCCAGGTGGCGATCGTCATCTTCCTGGTGGGCTCGATGATCGCCGGTGCCAGTACGTCGATGGGGCAGCTGATCGCCTTCCGTGCCATCCAAGGGCTCGGCGGCGGCGGGTTGATCATCAGTGCGATGACGATCATCAGTGATCTCGTTCCGCCGCGCGATCGAGGCCGTTACCAGGGGCTGTTCGGCGCGACGTTCGGCGTGTCGTCGGTGGTCGGTCCGCTGCTCGGCGGCCTGTTCGTCGACCATCTCTCCTGGCGCTGGGTCTTCTACGTGAACCTGCCGGTGGGCGCGGTCGCCCTGGTGGTGACGGCGTTGGCGCTCCCGGCGACGAGGAACCGCATCAGGCACGTCATCGACTACCTCGGCACCGTGCTCCTGGCCATGGCAACGACCAGCCTCGTGTTGCTGACCAGCCTGGGCGGCACCACCTACGCCTGGGGATCACCGGAGATCATCGGGATGGGCGTCGCGGGAGTCGTGCTCCTCGTCGGGTTCGTGTTCGTCGAACGAGTGGCGGTCGAACCCGTGCTGCCGCTGACGCTGTTCCGGGTCCGGGTGTTCTCGGTGGCCGGCGCGGTCGGCTTCGTCGTCGGCTTCGCGATGTTCGGCGCGATCGTCTTCCTGCCGCTGTTCCTCCAGGTGGTGAAGGGAGTCGACCCGACGGACTCCGGCCTGCAGATGCTGCCGGTGATGGGTGGGCTGCTGCTCAGCTCGATCATCTCCGGCCGGCTCATCAGCCGGTGGGGCCGTTACAAGATCTTCCCGGTCGTCGGTACCGCGATGATGTCGATCGGCCTGTTCCTGCTGTCGTTCATCAGTCCCGACATCTCCACGCTGCAGCTCACGTTGTCCATGTTCGTCCTCGGGGTCGGGATCGGCGCGGTCCTGCAGGTCCTGGTCATGGCCGTGCAGAATGCCGTCGACTACCGGCAGATGGGCGTGGCCACCTCGGGTGCGACCTTCTTCCGGTCCATCGGCGGGTCGTTCGGTACCGCCGTGTTCGGCGCGATCTTCGCGAACCAGCTCAGGGGTAACCTCGCCGAGCGGTTTGCGGGCATCCCGTTGCCATCCGGTCTGTCCGCCTCCGGTTCCAACCTCAGCCCCCAGGTGCTCCACAGGCTGCCCCCGACGATCCGGGACGGGTTCGTCCAGGCGTTCTCGGACGCGATGCAGACCGTCTTCCTGGTGGCGGTGCCGATCGGTCTGTGCGCCTTCGCGCTGGCCTGGTTGCTGCCCGAGATCCGCCTGGGAAACACCGTCGGT
>NZ_CDWWXB010000014.1:16580-21531 GCF_977971855.1 Frankia sp. CoWAU3
CGGCGCGCGACTTCCCGGGCCGGGCCGGTTGCCGCTCCTCGGGCGGCCCGACCCGTCCTCGTCTTCGTGCTGGCCGCCGCCACGCCGATCCTGGCCTACTCCGGGTGGAGCGCCTCGGCGGGAGGGGGCTTCGCCGTCTCCGCGCACTCCGGGTTCTTCCTGTACGGGCGGGTGGCGCCGTTCGCGGATTGTTCCGCGCTGTCACGAGCGGACCTGCGCACCCTGTGCGACCCACGGCCGGTCGACGAGCGCGGTTCGCCGGTTCGTTACCTGTGGCCGGCCGGTTCCCCTCTGCGTCAGGGGCACCGGCACATCCCACCGGGACGGGAGGACCTCGCGGCCGAGTTCGCGGGCGAGGTCGTGCGTCACCAGCCGTGGATGCTGGTGACGACGTCGGCTCGGTACCTCGTCGGCTATCTCTCCCCGGTCCGGCATGAGACGACGAAGACCTCGCGGGCGGACACCTGGGAACTGCCGTCCGGCGTGACCAACGTGCTGACCCCGGACGATCCGCATGCCGACGACGGCTATTTCGTCGCGACCGAGGTGCACAACCCCACGGCGGGCTGGCTGGCCGGCTACTCTCGCCTGGCCTACGCTCCGATGCCGCTTGTCGGCCTGGGTTTGCTGGCGGGTCTCGCGGCAGTACTGCCCGAGGCCGTTCGCCGGGTGCGCAGGAGTGGGGTGACGGCGGCGTGGCCGGGGCTCGGGCGGCTGTTCTGGCTGGCCGCCGGGGCCGGCCTGTCGACCCTCGTGCTGTCCGCGCTGACCTCCGGATTCGACTACCGCTACCTCGCCGCGGTCATCGGGCCGATCGGATCGGCCGCGGTCCTGGGCGCGGCCGGCTTCGTTGCCGCGCTCCAAAGCCGGACCGCCGGACAGCGCCGACCGCCGGACAGCGCCGACCGGCGGATAACAGCCCGCCGGACAGCTGACGCCAAGCGGACGATACCGTCGTATCCGCCAAACGATCGTCGCTGATGTTCGATGGGCTGACCGGCGTTGTGGCGTGGTAGTCGGGGCGACACTACCCGGCCGAGGCGGAGAGGGTTGCCGACGTGCCTGGCGGGGACGCGTGGCAGGCGGTCGAGACCTCCACGCAGGTGCCTGGGAGCGGTCCGGCGGGTGGCGGATCCGGGGCGGCGCTGGCTTGTGATCGGGGTGGTCGCGGCCGGCATGGTTTTCTCCGCGTTCGGCGTGCTCGTCGCCGCGGTCGTGCCTCCCTTCACCTCGGCCGACGAGGCACAGCACACCGCCTACGCGTTCGACGTCGCCGACGGCTCGTTGCCCGTGCTCGACTCGCCCGTGCACTCCCGTATCCCGAGCATGCCGGGACTGCCCGCCGACTGCGTGGTGCCGCCGCCGCAGGCGCGGGCCGCGGTGGCCTCCCACGTCGATCGGCTCTGTGGGGGGCGCCTAGGCCGACCACTGGCGAACGTCGACCTCACCTACACCGCGAACCATCCACCACTGTTCTACGCGGTCGAGGCCGTCCCGCTCCGGACGGGCGTCGCGCTGGATCATCCGCTGGCCGGTTTCCGGGCCGCCCGCCTTCTCAACGTGGCGTTTGGGATTACCGCGGTGATCGCGACCGCGGCGCTGGTCCGCGGTGTGCTGCCGGGGCGGCCCGATGTCGCGGTCGGCGCGGCGGCGACTGTCGGCGTGGTCGGCATGTTCGTCCTCATCTCCGGCCAGGTCTACAACGACACCCTGGCGGTGGCGACCATCACCGGCCTGCTCGCGGTGACCGTTGCGATCATCCGCCGGGGGCCGGGGCCGCGGACCTTGGCGGCACTGGCGGTGCTCGGCCCGGCGGCGGCGGCGAGCCGGGCCAGCGGCGCGCTGGCCGTCGCGGTGGTCGTCCCGGCTTTCGCTGTCGCCGTCTCGATGTGGACGTCCGGTGGCGCGCTGCGGCGAGCCGGGCGTGGCCTGACGGCCGCGGTCGTGCTCGTCGCGCTGACCTTCGCCGCGACCGGCTGGTTCTACCTGCGTAACGTGCGCCGGTACGGCGATCCCACCGCCTCGGGCCGGGTCGCCGAGATGTTCCCGATCCGCGATGGGCGGACGTCGGCCTGGCAGGTGTCACGCGACAGCGACTTCTGGTGGCACATCTACCGCGGGTTCTTCGGACGTTCCGTCCTGCTGACCGGTCACGCCCGGACGATCGCCGTCGGGGTCGCGGTCGTGACCGGTGCGGGCCTGGTCGCGGCGGGGGTTCGGGTCCTGGGCGCCCGGCTGCGGACCGTTGCGCGGCCGGGCGCTCGGATCGCGGATACCACCGATACCCGGCCGGTGGACGACGGAGTGGACGACGGGCACCCCGAGGCGGATTCGCCGGGAGGTCGGCTGGCCGGCAGCGTCGTCATCGGCCTTCTGCTCACCCTGCACTGCCTGCTCGTCGTCGCCACCCTGGTGGGCTACGTCGCCGCCGGAGGCGCGCCGTTCACCCGGTACCTGCTGCCGATGCTGCCGATCCTCGCCCTCGTCGTCGCGGCCTGCTGCGGGTCGCTGCCGCTGGGCCGTCGCGGCCTGCCGACGGTCGCGGTCGTCGCCGCGCTGGCGGCGCTCACCGTGGTCATGCTCATCCGTGATCTGGCATTCAAGCGGCCCGCGCTCGCCCCGCTGGCGAACCTGGACCGGCTGCGGACCGCCTGGGACCAGACGGCCCCGGGCCCGCCCGACCTCGGGCTGTCGTGCCTGGCGGGATGGGCCGTTCTCGGCGGTGTCCTGCTCGTCGTCGCGTTATGGAAGCTCGCTGACCCGGCGGTAGACGGCCGCGGTGAGCTGCGCGGTGCGCCGCCAGGTGAACGTGCGGGCGTGCGCCCGGCCGGCGTCGGTGTCGCCGGGGGAGTCGAGCAGCTCCAGGATCGCCTCGGCGAGGTCGTCGGCGAACGAGTCGCGGTCGGTCTGCCGAACGAGCCGCACCGGACTGGTGGAGCGGGTGATGGTCAGCCCGGGGGCCTGGCCAGGGGTCTGCTCAGGGGACCGGCCGGCGGGGGCGGCGACGTCGACGAGAGCGGCGGTGACCTCCCGCACGGTCGGGATGTCGGCGGCGACCACCGGAGTCCCGGCGGCGAGCGCCTCCAGGGGGGGTAGCCCGAAGCCCTCGTACCGGGACGGGAAGCACAGCACGCTCGCTCCGGCGACGGTTGTCCGCAGTGCCTCGCTGTCGAGATAACCGGCGACGACGACGGCGTCGGACGGCAGGTTCGCCAGGTCCAGTGCCGGTCCCCACCCCGGAGGCCCGACGAGCACCAACGGCGGAGCGTCGATTTTCGCCGCGTGCAGCCGGCGGACCGCCTCCAGCAGCGCCGGGAGGTTCTTGCGGGGCTCCACCGAACCGACGAACAGCAGGTACCGCTCGGGCAGGCCACGGGCCCTGCGCCAGGCGAGGCTCGGCTTCGCCGTGGTGAACCAGGCGTCGTCGACTCCGAGCGGCGTCGGGGTCACCAGCGCGGGGTCGAGCCGGTAGGCCGTCACCACCTCGTCGGCCACCGCGCGGCTGGGCGTCAGCACGGCGGACGCCCGGCGCAGGCTGCGGGGGACCAGATCACTGTAGCGGGCGGACGCCGCCGTCACCGTGTCCGGGGTACGCAGGTAGGACAGGTCATGGATGGTCAGCACACCGCGGGCCCGGCGCAGCGGTGGAAGGACGAAGTTCGTCGCGTGCACGACGTCGGCGGGGCCGGTGAGCCACTCGGCGGGCGGGTACTCCGAGCGGGCCCAGGCGTCCTGCAACAGCCGGGCCGGTGCCCGCCGGGCCGCCGTTCGCACCCCGGCCGGCAGCGCGCCCGGCAGCTCGTCCAACCCGCGCCAGGTGAACGCCGTCGCCGCGAGTTCCCACCCGGCCCCGGCTTCCCACCCGGCCCCGGCTTCCCACCCGGGCTCGGTGGCGAGCCGGGCGAGCCCGGTCAGCAGATGCTCGGTGTAGCGGCCGACCCCGGTGCGTTGCCCGAGCAACGGCGTGCCGTCCAGCACGACCCTCATGCCGGAATCATCCCCTCCTTTCCGGGAGTGCCACGCCGCGCCGGTTCACCGCTCGTACAACCCGTGCCGGGTGGCGATCTCCCGCCACTGCCGCGCGAACGCCGCATCGGAGAAGGTCTGGGCGCGTTCGATCGCCGCGGCGGCGAGCCGACCGCGTAGACCGTCCTCGGCGGCGAGCCGGCGAGTGAAGGAGGCAACCTGCTCCGGGCCGGTCCATCGGTAGCCGTCGATTCCGTGCCGGACGATCTCTCGCTGGCCGGCCCGGTCGATGACGACGGGAACGCAGCCCCCGGCCATCGCCTCGACGGTGGTCATCCCGAAGTGCTCCGCCGTCCAGGGACGCCGGTCGTCGTCCTCGCCGTACCCGGTGGCCGACCAGAACACCGAGCTGGTCGAGAGCAGCCGTTCGACCTCGGCGCGCGGGGCGTTGGGATGGATCTCCACCGGCAGCCCCGCGCCGGCCGCCCGGACCTGTTCCAGGTAGGGCAGTTGAGAGTCCTCACAGCCGCCGACAACGTGCATCGTCCAGTCGGGCAGGTTGCCCGCACGGTACAGGTCGCCGAACCACTGCACCATCTCCAGCTGTCGCTTGGCGTGGCCGAGGCCGGGGGCGAAGAACCGGCCGACGGTGACGACGGCCTTCTCCCGCCGCGGCGCCGGATGCAACCGTTCCACCTGGATGGGGGGGAACAGCAGGTCGGCGTCGCGCTTCCACAACCGGCGGATCCAGCCGCGGGTGAACCGCGAGTTGGCCATGACCACGTCGTAGCCGTCGAGGTAGCCGAGGTCGGCCGGGTCCCGCAGCAGCCAGGGGAAACGCAGCGGGAGCCGGGCGATCGGCCCCTCGCCACCATCGGTGACCCGGGGACGGCTCACCGCCACGCCGAGTTCGCGCACGTCCGCCGCGCCTGGCGAGAACGCGTCACTGAGCAGGGTGAGCTCGGTACCGTTCGCCGACGGCGGC
>NZ_CDWWXB010000014.1:21671-22359 GCF_977971855.1 Frankia sp. CoWAU3
GCCGCCGTCGGCGTCGAGGAGGCGCAACGGCGTACCGACGGGCGCGCCGGGCCGGCCGATATCGGCGCGCAGGGTGCGCCGCTCGCCCGGGCTGACGGCGAGGATGCCCGCTCCGTTCGTCCAGGTCCATTGCCTGCGGCGGCCGCCCTCCGGCGGGTACCAGCCCTGGCCGAAGCTCACCGCTGGGCGAACCCCGCGCAGCAGCGGCCCGGCCGTGCGGACCGCGGCCTTGCGCCAGGCCGCCATGTCGTGGTCGAACGGCGTCGGGAAGAAGCACAGGTACGCCGAGTGGCGGGCCTTCGGCGTGATCCGGCTCATGTACGAACCGTTTACGAACAGGTCGTAGCGCCTGGAGAGGACGGCGATGGCCTCCTCGCCCCGGTCCGGCAACCGCACGTACCGGCAGCCGGTGAGATCCAGCCCGAGATGCTCGCCGAGCGCCGCGAGGTCGACCTCGGAGTGCCCGAGGAGGTCGACCTCGGCGCCCTCGGCGGCCAATACCTGGGCGATCATGCCGTTGTGGCGTTCCCCGCCGCCCATGGAGTGCCAGAACCGGTTGTAGACCGCCGCCCGCACCCCGCCTGCCGGTTGGTCGTTCTCGGCCGGTTGGCCGGCTCTCGCGGGATCGTTCATCGGGACACCAGCCAGCTCTGCAGGCTCGCCCGCCGTCGCGCGGCGCTGCGCCCGA
>NZ_CDWWXB010000014.1:22869-30834 GCF_977971855.1 Frankia sp. CoWAU3
CGCGCGCCAGGCCTGGCGCAGCGTGCGCACCGCGATCGAGACGGTGGTCAGCGGGTAGCGGATCACGGCGGCCAGTGCCATCGGCGCGGTCGCGTCCTTGGTGAGCATCAGCAGCCGGTTGCGGTCGGTGTGGAAGACGAACAGCGGTGACCATTCGACGCTCGACGCCGAGTGGATGTGACGCAGCACCGCCCCCGGGACGTAGCGGATGCCGTACCCGCGGGCCCGGATCCGCCAGGACAGGTCGGTGTCCTCGTAGTAGAGGAAGAACGCGTCGTCGAACCAGCCGAGCTCGTGGCCGAGCGACGAACGGATCGCCATCCCGTTCCCGCAGGCGGTGAACACGTCCTCCGGCTGGTCGAACTGGCCGATGTCGACCTGCTGGTAACCACGGTCGGCACCGTAACCGTCGGTCAGGACGATGCCGCCGACGTTGTTGATGACGTTCACCCGCGGCGCCTCACCGCCGACGGTCAGCGACACCGTCGTCGACTCGGGGCCCACCGCGAGGTCCGCTCGCCCTCCGGCCGACGTGCCCGTCGGGCCGTCCCAGCTCAGGGTGACCTGTTTGCGCGATTCCGCCGCCCAGGTGAACCCGAGGGTGACCGGGCCGCCGTCGGGGATCGGCACGCACAGTTCGCCGTCCCCTCGGGTCCAGAAGTACGGCGAGCCGCTCGGTCCCTCGGCACCATAGGTGAGGTTCTCCCAGAGCACCTCGCGCAGCGCCTCGCGCCCGTCCACCGTCACCGAGGACACCCGCACCCCCAGCTCGCGGGAGTCGTGCGGACCCGGGACGAAGGTCGGCGTGTGCAGCCTGATCCGCAGGAACCGGGGGAGGAAGACGACCTTACCGGTGGTGGCGCCGAGATGGCGGCCGCCGGGCTCGTCGAACGGCGCCAGCAGCGCCGCGAGCCAGGTGGGCTCGGGGATCGCATCGTTGTTCACCAGGACCGCGAACGGCGTCGTGACCTGGCGCAGCGCCAGGTTGTTGCCGCCGGCGAAACCGAGGTTGCGCTCCGCGGGCACCACGCGTACCCAGGGGTAGCGCTCGGCGAGCAGCTCCCGCGAGCCGTCGGACGAGGCGTTGTCGACCACCCAGGTCTGGTAGGCGAAATCCGCCTCCTGCTTGGCGATGCCGTCCAGGCAGGCCGGCAGGAGATGCGCGCCGTTCCAATTGACGATCACGATGGTCGCCAGCGGCTCGGCGGTCTTCGCGCCGGCGCCCCGCGCGTCGACGGTCTTCGACTCGACGGCCGATCCCGCCTCCGGCCGGGTCGGGCGTTCCTCGCTCATCCGCGCAACCTCGCATCGTAGTCGACCTTGAGCAGTCCGTCCGCCTGCGCACCACCGACGCCGAACAGCTCCTCGAACCGGCGGGTGGTGACCGGGGCGCCGGTGGCGGCGTCCGAGACGTGCACCTTCACCGCGAAGGCGCCGAGCAGCTCGGGCAGGCGTGGTACCGAGAAGTCGACGATGTGGCGGCCTGGCCCGATGGGGAGCCCGCCGGGTGGCGTCTCCATCATCCAGATCGGCACCTCGTTCTGGCCGACGATGTAGGTGTGCAGGTACACGTGCTCGGGGGCACCCTCGGTGACGTCGAACTCGACGCTGACGGTGAGGGAGTCGCCGGGGCCGTACTGCACGGTGGGCGGCCCGCCCGGCTCGTGGCTGAAGGTGACCGACTCCGGCCTGACCGTGGCGTACTGGTAGGCGACCGGTTCCCCCGCGGGCAGGCTACCCAGCTTCTGCCGCAGCAGCTTGGTACCCACGGCAGGCGGGCCGTCGAAGAACAGCGACCCGGACTCCAGGACCAGGATGCGATCGCACATGTTCTCGATGAGGTCGAGGGAGTGCGTCACGAACAGGATCGTGCGGCCCTGGGCCCGGAATTCGGCGATCTTGGCCAGGCACTTGCGCTGGAACGCCTCGTCCCCGACGGCCAGGACCTCGTCGACGAGCAGCACGTCCGGGTCGACGTGCACGGCGACGGCGAAGCCGAGGCGGACGTACTGGCCCGACGAGTAGTGCTTGACGTCATCGTCGATCTTGTGGCGCAGCTCGGAGAAGTCGACGATGGAGTCGAAGAGCTGATCGATCTCCCGTTTGGACAGTCCGAGCAGGGACGCGTTGAGGTAGACGTTGTCCCGGCCGGAGAGCTCGCCGTTGAACCCGGCACCGAGTTCGAGCAGCGAGGCGATCCGACCGTGTACCGCGACCCGTCCGTCTGTCGGGCGCAGGATCCCGGCGAGCACCTTGAGCAGCGTCGACTTGCCTGAGCCGTTCGCACCGGCGAGACCGACCGTCTGGCCTCGTCCGATCGTCACGTCGATGTCGCGCAGTGCCCAGAAGTCGTCCCCGGCGGGGCCGCCCCGACGGACGAACCGTTCCTTCAGACTGGTCGCCCGGTTGTGGTACGAGACGAATTTCTTGCTCACTCCGGCGGCCTCGATCACCACGGGCGCCTCGCGCGCCGGGTCGGGTGACGCGGCGGCCTCCCTGCCCTCGGGCGGGGCGGCGGGGCTCGGCGGGTACGCGGACGAGTATCGGGCCACTACTGCTACTCCTTGCTGGCCGCCTGCGGACGTCCCATCATGATCGCACCGCGGTCGGCGTGCTGGCTCCCGGGGCCTTCGGCGGGCGACGAGGACAGGGCCGGTCCGCCACGGGCCGACTACAGATCCTCGGCGAAGTCCGCCTGCAGGGCGCGGAACACGTGCAGCCCCAGCCACAGCAGGGCGAGGGAGATCACCCCGGCGACGGCGAGATGTTCCAGGTAGAACGTGTAACCGGGGTTCGCCAGGATGGGGGCGGAACCCGTCGAGTTACCCGGGGGTGGATCGTAGATCGCCCGCTGGAACGTGATGACCACGACGGCCATCGGGTTGAGCAGATACACCCAGGTCAGGTCGGCCAACCTGTTCTGGATGAGGCCGAAGGCGTACACCATGGGATTCAGCCAGAACCAGGCGAGCAGCGCCACGTCGAGCAGATGGGCGGTGTCGCGGTAACGCACGTTGAGCGCGCTGACCAGCAGGGACAGCGCCACGGTGAAGGTGAGGGCGACGGCTCCGGCCGGGACGAGCAGCAGCAGCTCGGGGCCGAGCAGGCTGTAGCCGAGCGCGAGGATCACCACGAACAGGACCAGCAGTTGCAGCAGGAAGTGCACCGCGGCGAAGCCGACCGCCGACAGGGGGAGCACGGCGAGGGGAAAGCGGACCTTCTTGACGAGGTTCGCGTTCGCCACGACGCTGCCGCAGGACGCGGACACGCTGCCCGAGAAGGCGTTCCAGACGAGCAGCCCGGACATCAGGTAAATACCGAAGCGGGGGATTCCTGATTTCAGCACGATCTGGAACACGAAGGTATACACGACGAGAAGGAGCATCGGGTTCGCCAGCGACCAGGCGAATCCCAGCGTCGACCCCTTGTACTTGACCTTGAGATCCTTGCGGATGAGATTGCGCAGCAGTTCCCAGCGCACCCTCGTCTGGGCCCGGCTGCGACGGGCCAGCCGGCTCACGTCCAGCGCGTGATGGTGCTCCGGCCCGGGCGGCCCGGTCTGCGGCTCCGGGGCGGACGGAGCCACCGGCGCCCCCGCCGGCAGCGCGGCGTCAGCCAGATGGGACACGGCACGCCCTCCCCGTCTCCCGAACGCGCGGGTACCGCTCGCCGCCATGGCGCGACTGGAGCTGCACCTGTCCGCTCCTCCTCGACACTTCGGCTCGACACTTCGGCTCGACGCTTAGGGGATCTGAACACTACCGAGACCGAGGCGCCCCTGGTTCGTCCCACGTCCAAGCGGGTTCCGCGACCCGACCGACCGTCTTTTCCGGCTACCGAGAGTATCGCCCTGCTTGCGGACGAATAGTCAATGATGTCTAGGGTCGAACTGGCCCGCTTCTCGTCAGAATCGGACGGTACCGTGCCATCGCCGGGCGGGCGACGCCACCCACTCCGGTGGCCGGCGGCCAGAGCACGGTTCATAGTATTGATCCGTCCATCTGGCTTCGGCCGGCCGAGGCCGCGCGGGAGAATCCCGACGCACGCCGGCCGTCGTGGCTGACCCGGCGGAGGCGGTCGTAACCGGCCGCACGGAGAGGACGGTCGTGTTCACCGACGTCCGGCTACGCGAAGTGTGGTCGCACCTGGAGTCGGGCGGGGCACAGGCCCTGACTCTGGATGTCTTCGACACCCTCCTGTGGCGCATGGTGCCAGAGCCCGCCCATGCCTTCGTGCTGTTGGGCCGGCGGCTCGCGGACGCGGGCCACCTGCCCGCCAGCGTCTCCCCGGGCGAGTTCGCCCGGCTGCGGGTCCACGCCGAGCAGCTGGCCCGCCTGCACGCCGAGGCCACCCGCGGTACCCATGAGGTGCGGCTGGACGAGATCTGGCAGCTGCTGCTGCCGGCGCTACCCGGCGTCCAGGACCTCCTGGACGCAGAGGTCGCGGTCGAACGCGAGCTCTGCCGCGCCGACCTCGCCGTGGTGGAGCTCGCCGAGCTCGCCATGACGAAGCTCGGCCTGCCGGTCTACCTGCTGTCCGACACGTACTTCTCGGCCGGCCAGCTCGAACGGCTGCTGAACCGGCCGGAGCTGGCCGGCGTGCCCTTCACCCACATCTTCACCTCCTCCGACGCAGGGACGTCGAAGAGTGACGGGCTGTTCCAGCACATGCTCGCCGCGTCGAACCTGCAGCCGTCCCGGGTCGTGCACCTTGGCGACCACCCCGTCGCCGACGTCGAGGGCGCCCGCGAGCACGGGCTTGTCGCAATCCATTACCCGAAGTACTCCGGGACGCTGGAGCAGACCCTTGAGCTCGAGGGTCTGCGTAAGGCGCCGAGCGACGACCTCCCGATCGACCCGGTGGACGGCGACTACGGGATGACCGCGTTGCGAGCCCGGTCACTGCACCGTGCCGACGCCCTCGCGGTCCCCGCGGGGCTGCGCCGGTACTGGGAGGCCGGCGCGACGGTCTTCGGGCCGGTCTTCACCGGTTTCGCGGAGTGGGCTGTGGAACGGGCCCGTGACTTCGGCGCCGACCACATCCACTGCCTGATGCGGGAGGGCGACTTCCTTTCCCGCCTGCTCGTCGGTCCCGGCGAGGATGTCGGGATCACCATTTCGACGCTGTGGGCGTCGCGGCAGGTGTGCGCGCTGGCCAACGTCTTCGAGGGCAACCCCGAGGAGCTCAGGAGCTTCCTGGTCCGTCGGCACGCGCCGAGTGTGGGGCAGTTGCTGCGCCAGCTCGGGGTCCGGCTGGAGAACGTCGCCGGCATCTCGGCGCTGGCCGACCGCCGCCTCGACGTGCCCGGCCTGCTCGACGACACCCTCGAGGCGCTCTGTTCCGATGAGCGGATCCGCAGCGAGATCGTGCTGACCGCGTCCCGCCTGCGTGAGCGTTACGTGCGCTACCTCGACAGCCAGCTACCCGAGAGTGGCCGGGTCGTCTTCCTCGACCTGGGCTGGGGCGGGACGATCCAGGCGCTGCTCACCCGGCTGCTCGCCTCCACCGGCCGCGGGCTGGACATCCTCGGCCTGTACCTGGCTACGAACCAGGCTGCGATGACGCACCGGTTGGCCGGTCTGGAGCTGGAGGGATATGTTGCGACAAGTGGTCAGCCCGAGACCCTGGCGAACCAGCTCATGCGTAGCCCCGAGGTACTCGAGCAGCTTTGCATGCCCGACGTCGGGTCACTGGTCTCCTTCGACGAGATGGGTAATCCGGTGCTCAGCATCGACCGGACCTCGCGGACGCAGGTCGCCCAGCGAGCCGCCGTCCAGGACGGCGTCCTGGCCTTCCAGCGGGAATGGCTGCGTTACCGGCGCTCGGAGACCCCGATGCCGTCGCTGGCCTGCGCCGGGGCGCGTCAGGCGGGGCTGCGGACGCTGACCCGCTTCGTCGCCCGGCCGACCGCGGTGGAGGCCGCGGCCTTCGGTGCCTGGGCGCACGACGACAACTTCGGCTCCGACGCCACCGAGGGCCTGCTGCCGCCGGAGCTGGTCCGCCGGATGCCGTATCTCACCCCGGCCGACATCGACCGGATCTCCATGCGCGAGCTTTACTGGCCCGCCGGGGTGGCCGGGGTCGCGAACCGGCCGCTGGCCGTGATCAGCGGGCTGGCCGCCGCCGCGGGCATCCCGCCGGAGGAGGTCTCGCCCGAGGCCGCGGCGGGGCCCGTGGAGGTCTACGTCGACACGGGCGGGGACTTCGTCAACGGTCCGAAGGAGACGGCGGTCACCCGGTCGGCCCGCGACGGCCTGTCGATCGTCCGGCTCAGCCTGGAGGCGGTCGGGGTACGCCGGATCCGCATCGACCCGGCGGGTCGGCGCGGTCTGCTCCGCCTGGACTGGCTGACGCTGTCCTTTCATATCAACAACACCCCAGAGCCGGACAAGATAACCATCACCTCGCTGGACGATCCCGCCCAGCAGCTCGCCCTCCTCGGCTGCCGGCTGCTCCAGCCGAACCTGGTGGAGATCACCGGGGACGACCCACAGTTCGTCTACACGATCGACCTCGCCACACAGCCGCAGCTCGCCGGGGTCTACGCCCTCGACGTCGAGCTGGCATTCGGCTGGATGGGCATCCGGGGTGATCCGCTGGCCCTGCTCGCGGCGGAGCCCGCCCGCGACGGTCTGCCGCTGCGGGCGGCACGCAAGATCCGGCGCGAGCTCGGGGGATCGCGGTGACGGACCACCCGGACTCAGAGCGCAGCGAGGTTCGGGACAGTTTCGCCGAGCTCGCCGCCGTCGCCGCCGGGATGGACACCGGAACGGACCTCGAGGCCCGACCGGGCAGCGGACCGGGCACCGGACCAGGCACGACGCTTACCCGGCAGGGCGATCACGCCGTCGAGGTCGGGGACGCCGCCGAACCCACGCTGGCGCCCCTGCTCCTGCACTCCCTGTCCGATCTGCGCGAGATCTGGGTGCCGCTGCTGGAGGAGTCCGGGGCGCGCAGCATCGCGGAGATCGGTTCCGAGAGCGGGGTCACCACCTCGCTCCTCGTCGACCTGCTGCGCCGTGGCGGTGGCGGGCGGTTAGTGGTCATCGATCCCGAGCCCGGGGTGTCGCCGGCCTCCGGCGGGGGCCTCGATGTGCACGTGATCCGGGGGCACAGCCCGCAGGCGCTCGACGGCCACGCGCCGACCGACGCCTACCTCATCGACGGGGACCACAACTACGCCACCGTGCACGGCGAGCTCACCGAGATCGACCGAGCGGTCACCTTGTTCGGCCGGTCCTACTTTCCCCTGGTGATCCTGCACGACGTCGGCTGGCCGGCCGGCCGGCGCGACCAGTATTACAACCCCGACCGCATTCCCGAGGGCGCCCGGCAGCCGCACTCGTGGGACGTCGGTGTCGAGATCGACAACAGGGAGACCGTTCCCGGGGGCTTTCGGGGCATGGGAGCCTTCGCCTGGGCGCTGACCGAGAGCGGTCCGCGTAACGGGGTGCGCACGGCCGTCGAGGACTTCGTCGCGGACCACCCTGACCTGCGTTTCTTCACGGTGGCACCGATCTTCGGGTTGGGCGTGGTGATCGACCGGCGGGCTCCCTGGGCGCGTCGCGTCGCCGACCTGCTCATTCCGTGGGTGTCCAACCGGCTACTTTCCCGCCTGGAGCGCAACCGCATCGACCTCTACCTGCACGTCCTGCGGTTGCAGGACACCGCGGCGGCGGTCGCCCGGGCGCGGCAGCGGGAGTGGGCGCGCCTGGACGACGAGCGCAGCCGGCTCGCGGCCATCGAGCTCGAGCACCTGCACCGCATCGCCCAGCTTGAGCAGGAGGTCGCCGAGCTCCGCCGGCGCGAGCAGGAACGCGAGGAGCGGTGGGCCCAGAGCCACTGGGCGGCCGCGGACGTCGACGAGCCCAAGCTGATGCAGGTCGCGCGGATCGCGAACTCGGTGCTGCGGTCCCGGCTGAGCACCACCGGACAGGACCGCCTGGCGAGGGTGCAGACGCGGAT
>NZ_CDWWXB010000014.1:31259-32335 GCF_977971855.1 Frankia sp. CoWAU3
GGCGCCCGTGGCGAGGCGCCGGCCGTCCGGGCTGAAGGCGACCGCCCACACGTAGTCGGTGTGCGCGGTGATGGCTGCGAGCGGTCGCGGCCGGCGCGGATCGGTGACGTCCCACAGCCGGGCCGTCCGGTCGGCGCTGGCGGTCGCCAACAGGTGACCATTCGGGCTGAACGCGACCTCGTTCACCCAACTGGTGTGGCGGTCGAGCACGGACAGTTGACTGGGGCGGCGCGGATCGGTGACGTCCCACAGCCGGGCCGTGTTGTCATAGCCCGAGGTGGCGAGGACCTTCCCGTCCGGGCTGAACGCGGCGTCGAGTACCCAGCCGTTGTGTCCGAGGATGACGGAGAGTTCGACGGGGTGGCGCGGATCGCCGAGGTCCCACAGGATCACCGACCGGTCGTAGCTGACCGTGGCGAGCAGCCGTCCATCCGGGCTGAACGCTGCGTCGAGCGTCCACGAGGTGTGCCTGGCCAGGGTGGCGAGCTTCACCGGATGGGAACGTGCGGAGATGTCCCACAGCTGGACGAGGTTGTCGGCACCGGTCGAGGCCAGCAGGCGCCCGTCCCGGCTGATGTCCACACCGAGCGCCGACTGCGTGTGCCCGTCGAGCACCGTCGCCGTCGCGGCGGCGAAGGAGGTGCGCAGGGCGGCGCGGGCCTCCCGCACCGGGCTGATGCGGTAGGCCGCCAGGGACAGCCGGGCGGCCAGGTCCGCATCGGAGTTGCGGACGGCCTCGGCGGCCAGAGCGACGCGAGCGGCCGTCTCCTCCCGGCTCGGCCGCCGGTCACTGCCGGTGGTGAGCGCGAATGGTATGAGGGCCGCGATGAGCAGGACCGCGAGGAGTGGGGCGGCCAGCAGCGCGACGCGGCGCCAGTTCCGTCGGCCGCGGTCCCGTGCCGACGGGTCGACGGGCGGCCCGGCGCCGACCGACCCGCTTGAGGCAGACCCGCCCGGGGCAGACATCTGTCCGGGCGCGCAGCGGTCCGGGTCGGTCCGCTGCGGGGGCGCGGGCATCGACACCCCGGCACGGATGACGCGGGTCACCTCCGGGTCGGGATGCGTGGTCGGACCCA
>NZ_CDWWXB010000014.1:32589-34545 GCF_977971855.1 Frankia sp. CoWAU3
TTCCGACCAGACGCAGGAACAGCTCCTGGGCACTCGGCCGGGTGGCCGGGTCCTTGCGCATGGCCTCTTCGACGATCGGCCGCAGGGCTGGAGCGAGACCGTCGAGCAGTGGTTCGCGGTGTACGACGCGGTAGAGCTGCACCGGCGTCGGCCCGTCCCCGAAGGGGAAGGAACCGGTGCCCGCATAGGTCACCAGGCCACCCCACGCGAAGACGTCCGCCGCCGCCGTCACCGGCTCGCCGTTGGCCTGCTCCGGGGCCATGAACGCCGGTGTACCGATCCGCTGGATCTCCTGGCTGATCATCGTCGGGGCGTCCAGCGCCCGGGCGATGCCGAAGTCGATGACGCGGGGACCCAAGGCCGAGAGCAGCACGTTGGACGGCTTGAGATCACGGTGTACGAGGCCGGCGCCGTGGATGGCGGTCAGCGCCGCGGCCACGCTGACCGCGACGCGCTCCAGGTCGGCCGACCGCAGCGGGCCGTCCGCGGCCACCGTCTGGGCGAGGGTGAGGCCGTCGATGTACTCGGTGACGAGGTAGGGCCGCCCGTCCGGCGGATCGACGACGCCGAGTACCTCGGCGGTGCAGAAGCGGGCGACCCGGCGCGCGATGTCGGCCTCCCGGCGGAACCGGGCCCGGAACTCGGGCACCCGGGCCAGGTCGGGCCGAATGACCTTGACCGCGACGAGCCGGCCGGCGTGCTCGGCAACGTCCGGCCTGCCCCGCCCGAGGAAGACGGTCCCCATCCCGCCCTCACCGAGGCGTCCCAGCAGCGTGAACTGGCCCAGTTCGGTCGGGTCGCCGCTGTCGAGGGGCTCGATGGACGGCCCCGTCAGACCGCTGCCGCCCACCGGGCCGAAGTCCGGCGCCGAGGATGTCCCCCGTCCCGACCGGGCGGCGGGTCCGGAGGGCGTCTCGGGTCCCACGGGGTTCGCTTCGGAGGCGGGGTCGGGTCGAGCGGGCGATGCGGACGGGGGCGCCACCGTCCCCGCGTTGCCCGTCTCCCGCTTGCGGCGCAAGACCCCTCCCGAACCGAGATGGTTGACATCGCGGATCCTATGCGCCTCGGAATCACCATCCGAGGCCCCCGAGCCCCGATGCGCAGCGCCGCCGTGGCCGGTTGCGCCTTGTCCGAGGCCCAGGATTCAGTGTTACTCTCCGTGAGAGAACATGCACGATGGTCGGATGGTTTCCGGTTCCTTGTCGGCGATGCCGGATCAGGGGGAGCGCGGATGCCCCGCGGCGGAGGGGCCCTGGCCGGTGGGCTCCGGGCCCGTGCCGGCCGCCGGGCTCGAGCCGGTGACCGCCTTCGAGCCGGTGGTGGCATCCGGCGCGCCGGCGGTCCGCGGCCGTTCCGGCGGCAGGTGCGACGGATACGGCGCGAGGGGTGGAGCCGGCCGCTGTCCCGTCGATGGCGACCGTCCCCTGGACGAGGGCGGAGGCTGAGCGGGGGCCCCGCCGACGGAGCGGGTGGCCGGACCGCCGGTGACAAGGACCCCGATGCAGCAGGCCAGGGCTGCCACGGCGAGGACGCACACCGCGCCGGCAAGCCACGTCAGGGCGCCCTGCGACCATGGGGCCCACGCCGCCATCGCGTCCCACGCGTCGCTGAGGTCGCCGCCCGTGGGTCGCCAGAAGTGCGGAAACACCATCGAGATCGCCCAGGCCTGCAGGGTGGTCGCGCCGGCCAGGAAGAGCAGCGGCATGATCCGGGAGAGATGACGGCCGGTCGCCGCCGCACCCATCCCGACCCCGATCGCCAGCGACGCCAGGCCCGCGTACAGGTAGCGGCCGGAGATCCCGCTGACGTGGAAGTACCTGTCGAAGTTCTTCGCGGACTGCAGGGTCATCAGGCCAAACAGCGCCCAGGTGGGCCAGAGCAGGAACAGCAGGTCCACCCGGATGCGTCCGGTCCGGGCCCGGATGAGGGCGAGGGCGAAGACGACGATGACGACGG
>NZ_CDWWXB010000015.1:0-2651 GCF_977971855.1 Frankia sp. CoWAU3
GGCGAGTACTCAAAGATCCAGGTCAGACCGTCCTGAACCAGCCACCGGCCAGCTCAACGGACTCCAAAGATCAACTTATCTAGGAAACTCCCGCTAGCTCAGGTAGCTCGGTAGCTCAGGGTCGTCCGGCCGCACGGTGCCCGGTTGACCGCACGGTGCCTACGTGGCCGCGAAGTACTTCGCCTCCGGGTGGCGCAGGATGATCGCCGAGGTGGACTGCTCCGGCACGAGCTGGAACTCCTCAGCGCGCGACGGGCCGTTGCCGTCCTCGAAATTCACCGGGTCGAGGCAGAGGCTGGCCGCCTGCAACAGGGGGCCCATGGCGCCGTCGGCCACCAGCACACGCTCGGTCAGGACGGACACCAGATCACCGCGCACTGGCCAAGAGTACCGGGACGGGTTTCTCCTACCACCGGTACGGTTTACCCTCCCGTCCGGACGCCTCCGAGGATGCCGGCCACGGGCACGACGGTGATCACGGTACGGTGATCACAGCATGGTGATGATTGCGGGGTGGGAATGCCGGACGCGTCCCGGCGGGTTGCCCATGGCACGGTCGCGGGTGGCACAGCTGCGGGAACGGAGGCGTGACGTCGGACCGCGCGGGTGTGCTCGGCGCGGCGGTCCGCACAAACACGGGCTGGGGCACGCCGGTCCGGCGGCGGCCCTGGGCCGGGCCGTTCGCATTCCCGCGACGGCGGGTATCCGTTCAGAGCCGATACGGTGCAGCCACCGCATCGATCCGGAATGGATGTCCGATCCGCCCGGGTCTAGCGCCATCGAGAGACCGAGGAAAGGCGTTCCCACGAGAACATCGGCAGACTGGACCAGCGTAGGTTCCCCGTGGACGACCACTGGTCGCCCGCGGGTCACCGGCTCACGGGCCATAAGGGAGGCTGACGTCACGCATGTCGGCTCTGGGCAGGAGTCGTCTCCGTGAGGACGTACCGTTGCACTGTCACGGGGGCAGTGGGCCGCCGCGGGGCGGCAGGAGGTGGTAGGTGATCGAGTTCTCCGGCGTCGGTCAACTACGGTCGCCGGTCGTAGTAGCCGCCTTCGAAGGGTGGAACGACGCGGCCGATGCCTCGTCCGCCGCCGTCGAGCATCTGGAGACCGCCTTCAAGGCCCGTGTCATCGGTGCTATCGACCCCGACGACTACTACGACTTCCAGGTGAACCGACCGACGGTGAGCGGGACCGACGGGGCCTCCCGGAAGATCTCGTGGCCGACCACCCGCCTGTCGGTGGCGCAGCCGCCGAAGTCCGAGACGGACTTGGTGCTGATCCGCGGGCTGGAACCGAACATGCGCTGGCGTGGGTTCACCGACGAGCTGATCGAGGCCGTCCACGCCCTCGGCAGCGACATGGTGATCTCCCTCGGGGCGCTGCTCGCTGACTCACCGCACACCCGGCCGGTCCCAATCAGCGGAACCGCCGGGGACGCGGCGACGGCTGCCCGACTCGGGCTGGAGCCGTCCCGTTATGAGGGGCCGACCGGCATCGTCGGCGTCTTCGGGGAGGCATGCGCACGGGCCGAGCTCGCCTCGGTGTCGTTCTGGGCGGCGGTGCCGCACTACGTGGCTAACCCACCCTGTCCCAAGGCGACCCTCGCGCTGCTGCGCCGAGTGGAGGACCTGCTGGACATCGAGATCCCGCTGGGCGACCTTCCCGAGCGGGCGAAGGCATGGGAACGGCAGGTGGACGAGCTCGCCGCCGGGGATACCGAGGTCGCCGAGTACGTCCGTTCGCTGGAGTCACGCGAGCCCGAGACGGCGCTGCCCGAGGCCAGTGGGGACGCAATCGCCCGGGAGTTCGAACGGTACCTGCGCCGTCGCGGCCAGTAAAGGCCGGTAAGAGAGCCGGCTCGGTAGAAGTCGGTAGAAGAAGGAAAGAGGGCGAGGGTACGCCGCGGGCCGGGAGCCCAAGGCGCACCCCGCACCTGCACCGGGCCACCCTTCTCCTCGACGATCTCGCTACTCCTCGACGATCTCGGCGTCGATGATGTCCTCGTCGGCGCCACGGCGGAACGGCACGTTCGCCGAGTTCGTGACCGGTTCGCGCGGAATGGGCGGGGTGTGGGATTCCCCGTCCGCGACGTCGGCCTGACGATGCCGGCCCGGGGAACGCCGCCCCGTGCTGGCGACGCGACCGGTCGCCCACGCGGTTCCGGAAAGATCCGACGCTCCGGCACCGCCCGCGGGGACCGCACCGCCCGCGGGGAAACCGGCAGGACCGGCTCCGCTCGGCGTCCCAGGCGTGCCCGGCGTCGTCGGCGCGGCCGCACCCGACCGGGCCAGGTCGGTGACCGCCCGGTCCACCTCGTCGGAGGCCAGGACCCCCCGCAGCCGCAGCATCGCGCCGATGATCTCACCCTGCTGGTGACGCAGCGCCTCGAGCGAGGCGGTGCACCGGGCGATCTCCACCTCCAGCTCGGCATGCCGCTCCCGGGCGAGCCGGCGGCTCTCCTCCACGGCGTCGAGGAGGAGCTTCTCGGCCTGTTCCCGGGCCTCCCGCACGATCGGGTGGTTCGCCCCGGCGTCCTCGATCACCTCTTCCAGCGCCGCCTCCGCGATCTGGCGGGCGCCGGTGACGATCTCCTCGGCCTCCTGCTGGGCGATGGTCAGCATCTGGCCGATCCGACCGCCGGCATG
>NZ_CDWWXB010000015.1:3049-5775 GCF_977971855.1 Frankia sp. CoWAU3
CCCGGCGCCCACTCCCAGTCCTCGGTGTGCCGATGATCGAGCAGGGCCAGCCGCAGGGCCGCCGGATCCACCCCGGCCCGGCGCAGCCGGGAGCCGAACTCCAGGTTGCCCCGCGACTTCGACATCTTGTGGCCGTCGAGGCTCACCATCGCGGTGTGCACGTAGCTGCGGGCGAACGGCCGGATGCCGGCGGCGACCTCGGCGTGCGCCGCGCTGCACTCGTGGTGCGGAAAGCTCAGGTCGGTTCCGCCACCCTGGATGTCGATGACCCCGCCGAGATAGTGGCGGGCGATGGCGGAGCACTCGATGTGCCAGCCGGGCCGGCCGGGGCCGAACGGCGAGGGCCAGGACGGCTCGCCGGGGCGGTGGGCGCGCCACAGCAGCGGATCGAGGGGGTCCTTCTTGCCGGTCCGGCGCGGGTCACCCCCGCGCTCGGCGCAGATCGCCAGCATCTCGGCCCGGCTGAGATGCGAGATCTCCCCGAAGGCGGGTGCGGTGGCGATCGAGAAGTACAGGTCGTCGTCGACCTGGTAGGCCGCGCCCCGGTCGACGAGCTCCGCCACCATGTCGACGATCATCGGAATGGCCTCGACCACCCCGACGTAGGCGTCCGGCGCCAACATCCGCAGCGCGGTCATGTCCTCGCGGAACAGGTCGATCTCCCGGTCGGCGAGGGCCCGCCAGTCCAGCCCGTCACGGGTGGCTCGCTCAAGCAACGGGTCATCGACATCCGTTACGTTCTGTACATAGTGGACGTGATGCCCGGCGTCTCGCAGCACACGCTGCGCGAGGTCGTAGGTGAGGTAGGTGAAGGCATGCCCCAGATGCGTCGCGTCATAGGGCGTGATGCCACACACGTACAGCCTTGCGGTGACGGCCGGCGCCAACTTGCGTACGCTCGACGTGGCCGTATCGAAGATCCTCAGTGGCTTCCCGTGACCGGGAAGAGAACGTATCGGAGGAGATGGCCACGCCTGCATGCGTGTCACAGTAACCGCGAACCGACTCTCCGGCGGGCGCAAGGGGAGTAACCGCAGCGTAACCGACGGCATCCCAAGCCGATCCACCTCGGGTCACCGACGGTGACATCCCATCTTCTCCCGCACCTGTATCCGCACCGGTGACCCGCCCAGAACCGGAACCCGCTCAGAACGGCGGCCAGGGGATCGCCGGCCAGTCCCCCAAGGGCAACGGGAACCGGCCCTCGGCCAGAAGCCCGTCGACCCGCACGGTGAGGGCGTCGACCTCGGTAACCGTGAGCAGCTCCTCGAGCCGGTCCCGGAAGGGGCCCCCGAGCGCCTCACGCAGGTCGTCGAGCAAGGCGGTCTCCTCGGCGTCGAGCCGCCTTCCCCGCCAGGTCCACAGCAGGGTGCGCAGCTTGCCGTCCGTGTGGAAGGTCACACCGTGATCGATGCCGTGAATCCGGCCGGAGGGCGCCGGCAGCAGGTGCCCACCCTTGCGGTCGGCGTTGTTGATGACGACGTCGAACAGGGCGATCCGGCGCAGTTGGGAGTCGTCGGACCGGGTCAGCGCCACCTGGTCCACGGTGACGTCGGTGTCGATCCACAGCTGCACCATGCCCTCGCCGAACGGGCCGTCACGCAGAATGGTGGGCGGGACGATGCCAAGCCCGAGCTGCTCGGAGACCTCGTAGGCGGCCAGCTCGCGGGCGGCGAGGGTGCCGTCTGGGAAGTCCCACAGGGCGCGTTCGCCGCGGACCGGCTTGTAGACGCAGCGGCCGGTCACCCCGTCGGCGCAGATGTCGCAGCAGAGCGTCGTGTTGCTCGCGTCGACCAGCCGGGCGGTGATCTCGAGGTCACCACGGCGAAGGAGGTCGAGGGCGGCGGGGGCGTCGAGGCCGCCCCCGTCGATCGGATGCAGTGGCGGTCGCCACCCCGGAGTGGAACTCGCCGCGGAGACGCCCATCATCTCAGTCTGTCCGGTCCGGCAGGGTGATGTCACCGGACCGGACGGTGAGCGACATCTCTCCCACACCGTCCGGCCTACCGGACCACACCGCTATCACGGACCGCACCCCCGCCACGGACCGCACACCCGCGGCGGGCAGGCCCGGCGCCTCTCGCCGGCCGCATCAGCGCAGGTGACCGTTCTGGCGCGGGCAGACGTGACCGTCGTCCAACGGCTGCCCGCACAACGGGCAGGAGGGCCGGCCCGCGGACAGGACCCGCGCCGCGCGCTGCACGAACGAGCGCGCCTGCTCGGACCCCAGCAGGACCCGGACCGCGTCCGGCCCGTCGGGATCGTCGGAGAATCCGACGATCGGGTCGGCCAGGCCCGTCGCCTGCGCCTCGATGACGACCCGTCCGCCACGCGGATCCCAGCCGAGCGCGATCGTCGCGGCCTGGAACTCCTCGTCGATCGGCAGATCGAGCGGTGACAGGTCGGGGTCGGCCGGGGCGGGCTCGGGCTGCGGCGTCGCGCCGCGGCGGCTCAACTCGTCGAGCAGCTCGGTCAGCTGTTCGGCAAGCAATGCGACCTGTGCCTTCTCCACCGCGACGGTGACGACCCGCGCCCCGTCGCGGGCCTGCAGGTAGAACGATCGGGCGCCGGGAAGGCCTACGGTGCCCGCAACGAACCGCTGCGGCGGGTCGAAGACGTGTATCCGGCGCGGCATGCCCGATCAGCCCGTTCCACCACCGGCGCTGGGACGGAAACCGCCGGCACCGCCACCGATCACCTCGTCCACGTCGAGCCCGCTGGACCCC
>NZ_CDWWXB010000015.1:6011-6659 GCF_977971855.1 Frankia sp. CoWAU3
TGTCGTTGATGCGCCGGACGAAGGGGCGGCGCTCGTTGTAGCGGATCACGGTCAGGGAACAGGGATCGACGGTGATCCGGTGGTACATGTCCAGATGCATGCCCAGGGCGTCGGCGACCACCGTGCGGATCACGTCGCCGTGCGAGCACAGCAACCAGGTGGCGTCCGGGCCCAGCCGCTCGTTCCACTCCCGCACGGCGCTCACCCCACGGGCCTGCGTGTCCCGTAGTGCCTCACCCTCGGGACCGGGGAAGACGACCGCGCTGGGATGGCTCTGCACCACCGCCCAGAGCGGATCCTTCGCCAGGGTCGCCAGTTCCTGCCCGGTCCAGTCACCGTACCGGCACTCACCGAGCCGCTCGTCGATCTCGACCTGCCGCGGGCCGCCCGGGCTGGCCTCGCTGACCGGACGGCGTCCGGCGATCGCCTCGGCCGTCTGGCGGCAGCGGTCGAGCGGGCTGCTGACGATCGCCGCCAGCGGGATGTTGGCGAGGCGTCGCGCCAGGTCCGACGCCTGGCGGCGGCCACGGTCGTCCAACCCCACGCCGGGCGTCCAACCAAGCAGGATCTTGCCGGTCACGGCGGTCAGCCCGTGGCGGACCAGCAGGACTGTGGTCAACCGGTCCGTCCCTTCTGTTGCCGACGCTC
>NZ_CDWWXB010000015.1:7170-7924 GCF_977971855.1 Frankia sp. CoWAU3
ACTGTTGCCGACGCTCACCGTCTCCGCCGGGCCGGACGCACGGGTGGGCCCGGACGCACGGGTGGGCCCGGGCGCGCATCGCCTTCCTACAGCCATGCCGCCACAGCGCCGTCCCGGGTACCACGCTACCCAGCGGGCTACAACAGCGGCGGAACGGTTCGTCGTTACGCTTCCCGGCATGCCGGACGAGTACACGACCGCTTCCACCGCGGAGCCCGACGCGGTCGGCCCGCAGGCACGGCGAGCGGACCCGCAGCCAGCGGACCCCGAGGAGGTCTTCGCCGCGTTCTGCGGGGCGGGGCTGTGGCCGGGGCTGGGCCGCACGACGGCCGGCCGGCTGCCCGCGGCCGGGATCACCCGGCCCGACCACGTCGACGTCGGCCGGTTGGGCACCGTCGAGGGGGTCACCGGGCCGCGGGCCCGGCGGCTCGCCGACAGCTTCCGCGCCGTGGCGGGCACGTACGCGGTCGTCGAACTGCTCGTCGCCGCGGATCTTCCGGCCCGGCTCGCGCGCGGGGTGACCGACCTGCTGGGACCCGCGTCCGCCGACCTCCTGCGGGCCGATCCGTGGATGCTGCTGACCGCCGCCGACACCGAGATCGCCCAGGCCGACCGGTTCGCCCGCCGCCGCGGTCTGCAGCGCGACGATCCGCGCCGGGGCCCGGCGGTACTCACCCATCTGCTCGGTCGGGCCGCCTCCCGGGCCGGGGACACCGCGGGCCCCGTGCGGGCGGTGCTGCGTGCCGCCGCGCGC
>NZ_CDWWXB010000015.1:8236-11070 GCF_977971855.1 Frankia sp. CoWAU3
GCGCGGCGCTGACCGCGGCACTCGACGACGGGCGGATCATCGCCGTCGGTGACCGGATCGCGCTGGAGCGGTACGCGATGGCCGAGCAGTCCGTCGCGGACGGCATCGAACGGCTGACGGCGACCGCCGAGCCGCTGCGCGCGGGCGCCCCCAGAGCCCGCCGCCGACCCGATGACGGGCCGGGGTACGACGGGCCTGGGTACGACGGGCCGGGATCCGTCGACGACGACGATCCGGCGGGACGGGCCGTGTCCGCCCCGCCTCCTACCGCGCTGACGTTCGACGACGACAAGGACGAGGGGGACACGAACCGGGACGCCGCCGCGACGGGCCGCGGCGGACCCGCAAACGACGGCGGACCCGCAAACGACGGCAGACCGGCAAACGACGGCAGACCGGCAAACGACGGCAGACCGGCAAACGACGAGGTGGTGACCGGGCTGGACGAGGTCCAGCTCGCGGCGGCGCGCGCCGCGCTGGAGTCCGGCGTCAGCGTGCTCACCGGTGGGCCGGGAACAGGCAAGAGCCGCACGGTCGCGGCCGTCGTACGACTGGCCTGGGCGGCCGAGGCGGTCGTCGCACTGGCCGCGCCGACCGGACGGGCCGCCAAACGCCTCGAGGAGCTGTGCGGGGCACCGGCGAGCACCCTGCACCGGCTGTTGCAGGCCCAGGGGCGCGGCAGCGGGTTCGCGCGCGGCGAGCACCACCCGATCGACGCCGACCTCGTCGTCGTCGACGAGGCGTCGATGCTCGACGCGGAGCTCGCCGCCGCGCTGCTCGACGCCTGCGCGGACGGCACGCACCTGATGTTCGTCGGGGACCCGGCCCAGCTGCCGAGCATCGGACCGGGGCAGATCCTCGCCGACCTGCTCGAGTCCGGTGAGGTCCCGGTGACCGAGCTGCGGCGGCTGTACCGGCAGGCTGACGGCGGCGCCATCGCGACGATGGCCGCCGCGGTACGCGGCGGGGAGCTGCCGCCGCCGGGGCCTGGCCGGGAGGTCGTGGTGGTGCCGTCCGGCAGCTCCGGCGAGGCTGCGCATCGCACCGTCCAGCTCGTCACCAACTCCATCCCCCGCGCGCTCGGCATTCCCGTCGCGGACATCCAGGTCGTGACCCCGGTGCACGCCGGTCCGGCGGGCACCGGGGCGCTCAACACCGCGTTGAAGGGCACGCTGAACCCGGGTGGCGGCGCCGTCTCCGGGTTCGACGTCGGGGACCGTGTGGTGGCCACGGCGAACCATATCGACGTCGGGTTCGCCAACGGCGAGATCGGCACCGTCGTCGCGCTGGGCGAACGCGGTGCGCTGCGGGTCGCGTTTCCCGGCGGCGTCGTCGAGGTGCCCGCCGGTGTGCTCGGTGATCTGCGGCACGGCTGGGCGGTGACGGTGCACCGCGCGCAGGGCAGCGAGTGGCCCGCCGTCGTCGCCGTGTTCCCGCCGGAGGCCGGCCGGATGCTCACCCGTCCGCTGATCTACACGGCGCTGACCCGGGCGCAGGCCCACCTGTCGATTGTGGCCGTGAACGGCCCGGCCATCCGCAACGCCGTGCGGAGCTCGGGCGGACGGCGCCGCACGACGCTGCTCCCGGCTCTGCTCGCCGGGCAGACCGCCGGCGGCTTCGAAGATCCCGACGAAGATCCCGACGGGGGGCCGGACGGCAGGCCCAAGGGCGGGTCCGACGCGCGGCGGGCGGGCGGCGCGACCGCTGGGGAGGCAGCCCGCGTACGGGATGGCGACGAACGGATGACAGTCTGAAGTGTCGGGGCGTACATCCCCGCCAGCAGGCGACTGCGGCCACCCGGCGGAAGGCGGTTCTCTGACAGGAGGCAAGATCGTGGCAGACGAGGGGCATGGTGAACGTAGACGCATCCGGGAGTCCAACCGTCGGCCAGGACACCGGATCCGGGCCGGCGGTGCTCTCGGGTCCCCGCCGCCCCCAGACGCCGGTGGACGTGACCGCGACCGCGGTCGTGACCGCGACCGCGGTCGTGGCCACAGCCGCGAACAGTGCCACAGCCGATGTCACGACCGGGACGGTCATCACGCCCGGGACCGCGCGCACGACCACCGCCGTGGCGCGGATCGCGGCGGCCAGCCCGCAGCTGCTGGTAGTCGCCGTCATACTCGCCGTTGCCGCCGGCGCTCTGATGCGGTTCGCCACCCCCAGCCATCTGTGGCTCGACGAGTCGTTGACGGTCGCCATCGCCTCGCGCCCCGTCCCACAGCTGCTCGACGCGCTGCGGCACGACGGCTCACCGCCGCTGTACTACCTGCTGCTGCACGCCTGGATCGCGGTGTTCGGCGACGGGGACGTCGCCGTCCGGGCGTTGTCCGGGGTGCTGTCGCTGGCGACGCTGCCGGCGGCGTGGCTGGCCGGACGGCGGGTGGGCCGGACAGCCTTCCAGGCCGGCAACAGTGGCCGTGACGCCGACGCCTGGGTGGGCTTGGCGACCCTGCTGATGTTCGCCTGCTCTCCCTACGCGATCCGCTACGGCAGCGAGACGCGGATGTACTCGCTGGTCGTCCTGTTGGTGCTGGTGTTCGGGCTCGCGACCGTGCGGGCGCTGGAACGCTCCGAGCCGGCACGGCTGGCGATGCTGACGCTGGCGACCGCCGCCCTCGTCTACACCCACTACTGGACGTTCCTACTGATCTTCACCGTGGCGGCGTTCATTCTGCTACAGGCCCGGCGGCGGCCCCAGTACCGGCAGGTGACCCTGCGGGCCTTCGCCGCGATGGCGGCCTCCGCCGTGCTGTTCGCGCCGTGGATGCCGTCGTTCCTGTTCCAGATGCTGCACACCGGAACGCCCTGGGCGCCCAAGGTGCAGGCCCAGG
>NZ_CDWWXB010000015.1:11547-17899 GCF_977971855.1 Frankia sp. CoWAU3
GAAGTCACGGTACGGGAGATCGTGTACGCGGACAGTTCCGGCCCGGCGCTCGTCGACTGGGTCGACTACGCCGACCGGATGAAACGGGCGAACGGCACCAGCTTCGCGGCCGAGGTCAACGAACTGGCCGGCCCCGGCCACGCCGTGCTGCTCGTCCGCGCGGACGGTTACCGGTTCCTGGAGGGCGCCTGCGCCGTGCTGTCCGACCAGCTCGCCACGCTGCGCGACCGCACCGTGCAGGTCGAGCGGCGCAACCTGTACGAGGGCGCGTCGCTGGAACGGTTCTCCACGCTGCGCTGACCGCCCGCGCGGGCGGGGTCGTCGACGGCGAGGGCCGCGACGGCCAGCACGAGCAGACCCATCGGCAACGTGTAGTGGTTGAAGAAGGTCTGCTTGTTCATCAGGTTCAGGGTGAGCAGGACCAACGCCGCCCCCAGGCAGAACCCGGTGGCGTCCCCGCGAGCCCGCCAGGCCGCCGTGTAGGCACCGAGGAGGGCGACCGCGGTCGAGCCGAATCCGAGCGTGACCCCGAAATGCGACGCCAGGCCCGGCAGGGACAGCGAGTGGGCGAGCACCTCGTAGTGGAGGTTCGTCCAGACCGCGTCGTCGAGAAAGTCCCGGGGACCGGCCAGCACCCAGGGGGCAACGAGGAGCGCCGCCGCGGCCGCGGCGGCGGCCGTCCGGCGGGGCCCGAACGCGGGGTAGCCCGCCGCCAGGGGGATCAGCAGCGCGACGTGCTGTTTGGTCGCCAGGGCGAGCGCGAACGCGACGACCGCCACCCGTCCCCGCCCGCTCGTCGACGCCCACACCGTCGCCGCCAGGCAGGCCACGAGCAACGGCTCGGTCCAGGACTGCTGCAGGGCGTACATCGACTCGGGGAACACGACGACCAGCAACGGCAGCGCGGCCACCGCCGGCGCCGCGGGTGCCTGTCCCGCGACCGCGCGGATCAGGACCGCCGCCACCGCCAGGGCCAGCAGCAGGCCGTAACGGACGTCACCGAGCAGAAGCCGGAAGGGAGCCAGGAGCACGGACGTGACCGGTAGATAGGGGTAGACGTCGAACAGGCCGTCGACCGGGTACTCGGCCCGGCTCGGCGCCCACTGCTGCCGGTACATGTCGGCCCCGTGCGGCAGGCCGGCCGTGGAGACCTGGAGCAGGTGGAAGACGTCGATGCGGGGCGTCGGCGCAGCGCGGATCGTAGCGACGCCCGCCGCACAGGCCAAGGCCAGGACCAGCCAGAACACCCACGGAGAGGCGAGCACATCGAGCCGGCCCCGGCCCCGGTGGTGCTCCCGGCCGATCCGACGCCCCCGGCCGACGTGGTGCAGCATGACCAGGATCGACCCGGCGGCGAGCAGGCCCGCGAGGATCGCGAGCACGTCCGCCGCCGTGGCGAACCGGCCGGCGGCGTAGTAGCGGGGACGGCGCACGAGCGGCGCGACGCCGATCACGACCGCCACGAGCAGCCACGCCCCGAACCACCCGCGCGGGCGCACGGCCACGGCGGTACTGGCGGTGCTGCTGCTGGCGGTGCTGGTGGCGGCGGTGCTGGTGGCGGCGGCCACGACCGCCAAGACCACCGCCGCGAAACCTACCAGGACACTCGACAGCGCCCAGGCGCCGTACCGACCGTCCTTGGCCGCGATGCCACCGGCCACCGCGCACCAACCGACCAGAATCGCCGGCATCACCCGCCCCGGAGGAACCGGCCCGTCCGGGGGAGGCGAGGTCTGCGGTGCCCGTTGGCCGGGTATCGACAATCCCATGTGCGCACGATGCCAGAGCCCCACCCGATCAGGCGGCCCGGAGGCGCGTTATGGGAATAGGGCGGACGTATAACGGATCATCGCATCGTGTCGGGTCGAGGGGGTGCGGACGGGTCTCCGCTCGCGCCATGCAACACTTGCGACCCAGGACCGGTCCCAGGGGCCCGGCGTCCCGGTGGCGCGATGCCCGGTGTCCGTCCACCCGAGTGACCATGAGTGTGTGTTGAGGAGAGGTCCGGCACAGTGACCGAAAAGCCAGAGGTAGTCGTCATCGGAGCCGGACCGGCAGGTCTGACCGCCGGTTGGGAGCTGGTGAAACGGGACGTCCCCGTGACGATTATCGAGGGTGACTCGGTCGTCGGCGGAATCAGCCGTACGGCCCAGCGTGAAGGTTGGCGTTTCGACATCGGCGGCCACCGCTTCTTCACCAAGGTTCCCGAGGTCGAAAAGCTCTGGCACGAAATCCTGCCGGACGAGGACTTCCTGCTGCGCCCCCGATCGAGCCGCATCTACTACAACGGGAAGTTCTTCGACTACCCACTCAAGGCGGGAAACGCGCTCGGCGGGCTTGGCCTGGTCGAGGCGGCGCGCTGCATCGCCTCCTACGCCGCGGCCCGGATCCGGCCGCCGCAGGACCAGAGCAACTACGAGAACTGGCTGGTGGCCCGTTTCGGCTGGCGGCTCTACCGCACCTTCTTCAAGACCTACACCGAGAAACTGTGGGGCGTTCCGGTGAGCGAGATGCCCTCGGACTGGGCCGCGCAGCGCATCAAGAGCCTGTCCATGATGAACGCGATCGTGAACGCGGTCCTACCGAAGCAGAACCAGAAGGAGATCACCTCCCTCATCGAGGAGTTCCAGTACCCCAAGTACGGGCCCGGAATGATGTGGGAGACCGCCACCGACAAGATCATTAAGCAGGGTGGCCGGGTGGTCTTCGAGGAGAAGGTCCGCAAGATCCACCATGCCGACGGCCGCGCGACCGGCGTCACCACGACCGTGACCGGCGGGTACGGCCCAGGGGCCGGCGCCCCGGAGTCCTCACGCTCCGACCTCGGCAGCGAGTACCAGTACCAGGCCGACGAGATCATCTCGTCGATGTCGTTCTCCTCCCTCGTCCGGGTGATGGACCCGCCGGCACCGGCCCACGTGCTGGCCGCGGCGAACGCGCTGAAGTACCGCGACTTCCTCACCATCGCCCTCGTGGTGCCGGCCTCGGCCGCTTTCCCGGACAACTGGATCTACATCCACTCCCCCACCGTCAAGGTCGGCCGGATCCAGAACTTCGCCTCCTGGTCGCCATTCCTGGTCAAGGACGGGCGTACCTGCCTCGGCCTGGAGTACTTCGTCTTCGAGGGTGACGAGACCTGGAACGCCTCCGATGAGGAACTGGTCGCACTCGGGACGAAAGAACTCGTCGAGCTGGGTCTGATCAGGGCCCAGCAGGTGGAAGAGGGTTTCGTCGTACGCATGCCGAAGGCATATCCATACTACGACCTACACTACAAGAAGAACGTCGATATCATCCGCGCCTGGCTAGCCGAGAACACGCCGAACGTCCACCCGGTCGGCCGTAACGGCATGCACCGTTACAACAATCAGGACCACTCGATGCTCACCGCGATGCTCACGGTCCAGAACATCATCGACGGCACCAAGCACGATGTGTGGGAGGTCAACGTCGAGGAGGATTATCACGAGGAGGTTTCGTCACCGGCCCGGGGCATCGCCCGGTCCTGACGGAGGATTCATCCGGGACGGATTCATCCGGGGCACCGGACGCCGCCACAATGTCGGGTGCGTTGTCAGGCAGGTTGTCGGGCGCGTTTCACCGTCGGCGCCCGCTCCACTTCCGGGGCCGGCCGGCATGACCGGGGACGTACCCGGTATTACCGGGTACGGATCGGATGGGTGATGGGACGGGCCGCGTCCCATCACCCATCCGGAACATCATCGAGGCGTAGGGGCGCGCCACGCGAGCCTGGTACCGGATGCGGCCCTGCCCGGCCGGCCGATCGTCTACCGGCCGGCCCGTCGCAGTCCGGTCAATGTGGACGGAAGGGACTGACCGTGACGGATGTCGCGGTCCGGCCGGCGGAGCAGATCCCCGAGCCGGTCGACCAGGCCGGGAACGCATCCGGCCGTGCGGGACGGATCTTCACCGCGGTGATGGGGGTGCTCCTCGCCGTCTCGGTGATCGTGCGGTTCACCGCCAGCCAGGCACTCTGGCTGGACGAGGCGCAGAGCGTCGCCATCGCCCGCCTGCCCCTGCGTGGGTCGGCCTTCACGATGTGGAACGGCTTGCTACGGGACGGCTCACCGCCGTTGTACTACCTGGTGCTCCACGGCTGGATCAAAGCTTTCGGCGAGGGCACCTTCGCGGTCCGGTCCCTGTCCGCGCTGATCAACATCGGTGCGGCGTGGCCACTGTTCCTGCTCGCCCGCCGCGTGGTCGGCGAGCGGGCGGCGCGGGTCAGCGTCGTGCTGTACCTCACGTCGCCGTTCGCGTTGTACTTCGGGACCGAGACCCGGATGTACAGCCTCATCGTGTTGCTCACCGCGTTGGGTGGACTGGCGTTGGAGCGTGTCCTGCGGGCACCGTCGATCAGATCGACGATCGCCCTGGCGCTCTGCGCGGGAGGCCTGGCGCTGACCCATTACTGGTGCCTCTACCTGCTGCTTACGGTCGGAACGTGGCTGGTCCTGCTGCTGGTGGCCCGTCCGTGGTGGGTCGCGCGCCAGATCCGGCGCGGGGCGGGCGCGGCGGACCCGGCGGGTGTGCCGGGCGGCATGACCGCCTCGGCGGACGATCCGGGCCCGACAGGTGTACCCGGATACCGTTCCGCCCCGGGAAGCCCGGGAAACCGGGGCCGGGGCGCCCCCCACAGTCACCGGACACCGACCCGTTTCCTCACCCCGCAGCGGCGAGGGCCGGTCTTCGGGCTGCTCGGCATCGTCGGTGGCGGGCTGGTCTTCGCCCCGTGGCTGCCCGACTTCTTCGACCAGCTTGCCCACACCGGCACCCCCTGGGGCGAGCCCGCCAGCTATGCCGCGATCTCCCACGCCTACGGCCAGTGGGCCGGCGGCCCGACGACCCTGGGTCGCCTGTTGCTGTTCCTGATCACTGGTCTCGCCGCCGCCGGCATCGCCGGTCGGCCCGCGGGTAGCCGGTTCATCCTTCTCGATCTGCGTGGTCTCGAACCGGGTCGGACCCTGTTCCTGCTGGCCACCGGCACACTCGTCGTCGCGGTGACGGCGGGCAAGGTGGTCGGCAACGCCTGGGCCGACCGCTACACCGCCACCGCCTTCGTGCCGTTCCTGCTGGTCATCGGGCTCGGCGCGACGATCATCACCGATCGGCGGGTGTTCCATGGAGTGGTCGCCGTCGCGGCCCTGACCGGTCTGCTCGCCGGGACCTTCGACATCCACCGGGAGCGGAGCCAGGCCACCGAGGCCGCGCAGGTCCTCGAGCGGACCGCCCGGCCCGGTGATGTGATGCTGGTCTGCCCGGACCAGCTCGGACCGGGCCTCGCCCGTACCGTGCCGAACTGGATGAAGGTGTACGTCGTGCCGACCTACGCACCGCCGGATCGGGTCGACTGGGTCGACTACGAGCAGCGCAACGAATCGGCCAACGGGGTCGCGATCGCCCGGCGCGCCCTCGCCGAGGCCGGTCCGGAACACACCGTCTTTCTCGCCGGTTCCGGGTCATACCGCACCTACGAGGAGCTGTGCAGGGTGGTGCGCACCACCCTGCAGGAGGCCCGGCCACTCGCGGACGAGGTCATGAAGCAGGGTCTGCCGGCCAAGGTCTACGAGAACTACGCGCTGCTGCGGTTCCGGGCCTCTTGACCGCGATCGAGGCCCTGCCGGATGATCATCGGGCAGGTGGCGGCATGGGCGGCCGGCATGCGGCCACCCGCTGGGAGGACCGCTGGCAACTGCGCGAGGTCGTGCTCGCCTGGCTCGCGGCCCGGCTGGCGGTCGGTGCGGCACTGGCGCTGACCAGGTACATCGCCGACAACGCCCGCGGGCAGCAGGGCGCGCAGCTGAGCACCACCGACCTGCTCGGTTGGGACGCCGGGTGGTACAAGACGATTGCCGAGGTCGGGTACAGCGGCGCTGGGGCCGAGAGCCGCCGGTTCTTTCCCCTGCTGCCGCTGCTCGTGCGGGGGTTGTCGAAGCTGCCGGGGGCCGACGCCCACGTCGGCGTCGTGCTCCTGGTCGTGGTCAACGTGTGCGCGTTGGTCTTCGCGCTGCTGCTGGTGGGGCTCGCCCGGTTCGAGGGGTTCGCCCCGGAGGCGACCACCCGGCTCATCTGGCTCGCCGCGCTGGCTCCACCCGCCTTCGTCCTGGTCATGGGGTACGCCGAGGCACTCGCCGGGCTGCTGGCCGTGGCGGTGTTCCTCGGTGCCCGCAGCGGGCGCTGGGAACTGGCGGCCGTGGCCGGCCTGCTCGGCGGCCTGTGTCGCCCCCTCGGTCTGATTCTCGCGGTGCCGGTGCTTCTCGAGGCGGCCCGGGGGCTGCCTTGGCCGCTCGTCCGCCGGCTCGGCCCTGGCCACGGCCCCGGCACGCCGGCCACC
>NZ_CDWWXB010000015.1:18009-25776 GCF_977971855.1 Frankia sp. CoWAU3
GGTGGCCGGCGCCGGCATCTACCTGCTGTGGTCGGCGCACTCCTACGGTGACGGGCTGGCGCCGTTCACGCTGCAGCGCGACGCGGCACGTCACGGCAGCAGCTCGAACCCGCTGGCGGTGCTGTGGGACGCGGCGCGGGGCGCCTTCTCCGGCGAGCTGGGCACAGCGCTGCACGTGCCGTGGCTGCTCCTGGCGCTCGTGGGGCTGGTGGTCATGGCGCGCCGGCTGCCAGCGTCGTACCCGGTGTGGAGCGCCCTGGTCCTGGCTGTCGTGCTGACCGGCAGCAACCTGGACTCCGCCGAGCGGTACGTCTACGGGGCGTTCCCGTTCCTGCTGGTCGCCGCGCTCGTCACCGCCCGGCGGGAGATCTTCACCTTCACGCTCGCCGCCACCACGGCCGCGATGACCCTCTACGCGACGCTGGCCTTCACCCTCTCCTACGTGCCCTGACCACCGGCCGTACCCTGACCACCGGCCGCGCGTCGGTGGATGGCGCTGGGCCCGCATCATCTCGCGAGCGCTTCCAGAAGCCCTTCCAGAAGATGGCGATACGGTTAACGTAGAGGGGGACCGCACGATGATCGGTCGCCATCCCACGCCACACCACACCACGCCACACGCAGCCGGTCATCCTCCGCTCGCAACCACGAGGTCAGGCCGCATTGGATGGAGTAGAGCTGGAGTACCAGCGGCTGTACCTGCCGCCGGGTACGGACCGCCGGGCAGCCGTTCAGATCCTCACGATGCACGCCGAGTTCGGCCACTGGGAGCTCGAACGCCTACGGCTGTTCCCGGATGGCTCCCGGCGGGTAGTGCTGCGCCGCCGTCGGCGCCCCGGCGGCCTGCCCGGCTATCTGCCCACCTGGCAGCGGACCTGGGAGGGCGTGCGCACCTCGACCATGTCCGGAGCGATCCCCCGGGTCTGCAGATGCCGTCCCGACAACGCCCATCCGGCCGGCACCTCGGCTCCAGGTGCGTCGGCTCCGGCGTCGCCGGTATCCGCCTTCCGGGGCCGCCCCACCGTCCAGACGTCGACCCGGAACCAGTGATCGCTCCAATGGGCGCTGTCATCGGCCCGCAGCTGCACAAACCGGCGACGCAGAACCTGCCGGGCGACCTCCAGCGCGGACAACACGCTGACCTCGATGCCCCCGGACGGCTCGGCCCGATCGGCGATCCATACGCTGCCGTCCCGGCTGGCCTGCACGAGATAGGCGTAAGTGGCCCGGGGATGGTCCGCGTCCGCGTCCAGCGGAGCTCCGAGGCCGATGCTGGACAGCGGATCGCCAGCCATACCCCCATCATGTCATGCATCGACGATGGCTCCTACGCGGCTGGTGCCCCGCGCGCGGACAGCGGCATCTCGTCAAGCCGTACCGGAAGGTTCAGGTCAGCAGGTCCGTACCGGCAGGTCCGGTCAGCAGGCGTGCAGGAAGCGGTCGAGGACGCGGACGCCGAAGCGCAGCGAGTCGAGCGGCACCCGTTCGTCCACCCCGTGGAACATGCCGGAGAAGTCCAGGTCGGGCGGCAGCAGCAACGGGGAGAACCCGAAGCAGCGGATGCCGAGCCGGGAGAAGGACTTCGCGTCCGTGCCGCCGGAGAGCATGTAGGGCACGGCCCGGGCAATCGGGTCCTCGGCGCGCAGCGACGCGGCCATCGCCTCCACCAGCGCGCCGTCGAAGCTGGTCTCCAACGCCTGGTCGTGGACGACCCATTCGCGACGGATGTCCGGCCCGAGGATCTCGTCGAGCTGGCGGATGAACTCCTCCTCCTGACCGGGCAGATAGCGACCATCGACGTAGGCGGTGGCCTCGCCCGGGATCACGTTGACCTTGTGACCGGCCTCGAGCTGGGTCGGGTTGGCGGTGTTACGCAACGTGGCACCGATCATCCGGGCGATCGGGCCGAGCTTCGCGACGGTCGCCTCCAGGTCGTCCAGGTCGAACTCGATGCCGAGCGCCTCCCCGAGGGAGTTCAGGAACACCCGGACCGTCGGGGTCATGACCAGCGGGAAGGTGTGCCGGCCGAGCCTCGCCACCGCCTCGCACAGCGCCGTCACCGCGTTGTCATCGCTGATCATCGAACCGTGGCCGGCCCGGCCGGCAGCGGTCAGCTTCATCCAGGCGATGCCCTTCTCCGCCGTCTCGATGAGGTAAAGGCGCAGGTCGTCGGAGACGGTGTAGGAGAACCCACCGACCTCGCTGATCGCCTCGGAGCAGTCGGCAAACAGGTCGGGATGGTTCTCGACGAGCCAGCGCGCCCCGAGGACGCCGCCGGCCTCCTCGTCCGCGACGAAGGCGACGACGAGGTCCCGGGGTGGCCTGCGGCCGGTGCGGACGATGTCGCGGATGACCGCGAGGGTCATCGCGTCCATGTCCTTCATGTCCACCGCGCCCCGACCCCACAGGCAGCCGTCGGCCTCATCGCCAGCGAACGGCGGCAGGCGCCACTCGCTGGCATCCGCCGGCACCACGTCGAGATGACCGTGGACGAGCAGCGGCGCACGCGAGGGATCCGCCCCCTCCACCCGGGTCACCACGCTGGTGCGGCCCGGGGCCGACTCCAGCAGGGTCGGCTCGAGGCCCACCTCCGCGATCTTCGCCGCGACGTACTCCGCGATCGGGCGCTCGTTGCCGTCGCCGTTGCCGCGGTTGACCGACTCGAAGCGGAGCATCTCCCGACAGAGCTCGACCACCTCGCCCTCCGCGGAGGGGGCGGTCACCGGCAGGCGCAGGCCACCGGTGCGGTCGGGGGGGGTCGTGGACGCACTCGCCATGCCGCCTAGTCTGCCCCGTCGGGGGTGCAGCCGCCGGGGCGACCGTCTCCTGGGGCATCGACAGCTGCGCGGAACTTGAGGCGATCGACCCCCGGCTGCGGTGCGTGACCGCCATGAGCGCTTTCGACCTTGACAGGTCCGGGACGCCCCCGGCGGGCTATCGTGTGATGGCTGCGGTGGCGACGCTGGTCCCCGCCCTGCGACGGATGGCAGCCTTGATGTCAAAGGATGTCAGCGGCGCCGTAGCCGGCGTAGTCGAGCAGGTCGTAGAGCTCCGCGCGGGTCTGCATCGCCGGGACCAGGTCGGCCTGGGTGCCCTCGGCGGCGAGCGTCGCGAGCCCCCGGATGATCGCGCCCATCGCCAGGCGCAGCGTCGTCACCGGATAGACGACGGCATTGACCCCGAGGTCCGTCAGCTGCGCCGCGGTGAGCAGCGGCGACTTCCCGAACTCGGTCATGTTCGCGAGGATCGGCACGTCGACGGCGGCCCGGAACGCCGCGAACGACCGCTCGTCGGCGAGCGCCTCCGGGAAGATCATGTCAGCGCCGGCGTCAACGTAGGCACGGGCCCGGTCAATCGCCGCGGTCAACCCCTCCACGGCGACGGCGTCGGTGCGGGCGCAGAGCACGAAGGCGTCGTCGCGGCGGGCCGCCACCGCGGCGCGCAGGCGGCGCACCATCTCGTCGCGCCCGACGACCGCCTTGTCGTCCAGGTGGCCGCAGCGCTTCGGGTTGACCTGGTCCTCCAGGTGACAGCCGGCGAGCCCGGCGTCCTCGAGCAGCCCGATCGTGCGGTGCACGTTCAGCGGCTCACCGAATCCCGTGTCGGCGTCGACGAGGGTCGGCAGGTCGGTGACCCGGGCGATCTGCCCGGCACTCGCGGCGACCTCGGTCAGCGTCGTCAGCCCGACGTCGGGCAGTCCCAGCGCCGCGGACAGCGCCGCCCCCGAGACGTAGACGCCGTCGAAACCGGTCCGTTCGATGCTCATCGCGACCAGCGGGACGAACGCGCCCGGCCAGCGTTGCAGGCGGCCGGAGACGAGACCCGTCCGCAGCATCCGCCGCTTGTCCGCGACGGGCCGGCCGGCACCATCATGCGAAGACCCCCCTCGTCCCGCCCGTTTCCAGGGCAAGCGCGTCGGCGACGAGGGTCAGCCCGGCGAGCTCGGCCGGGGTCAGGGTGTCGAGCCGGCCGACCAGGTCGAGGAACCGGTCCTGTTCGGCGGCCGACACGACCCCCTCGGCGAGCGTACGCAGCTTGGCGACGTAGTCCGCACGCCGGAACGGCCGGGCCCCGGCCGGATGCGCGTCGGCGACGGCGATCTCGTCCACGATCGACGTCCCGTCAACAAGCGTGACCTCCACCCGCCCGCCGAAGGCCCGCTCGGCCGGGTCGGTCGCGTGGTAACGGCGGGTCCACTGCGGATCCTCCACCGTGCGGATCCGATGCCACAGCGCGACGGTGTCGGGCCGGGCGGCCCGTTCGGGGGCGTAGGAACGTTCGTGGTGCCACGTCCCGTCCTGCAGGGCCACCGCGAAGATATACATGATCGAATGGTCGAGCGTCTCCCGGCTCGCGGTCGGATCGGTCTTCTGCGGATCCCCGGCGCCGGTGCCGATCACGTGATGCGTGTGATGGCTGGTGTGGATGACGATCTGGCGGATCGCCGCGACGTCGACCTCGAAGGAGGCCGTGGACGGGCCGGTCCCGAGAGATGGGCCGGTCCCGGGCAGCCGGGTACGCAGCCGGCGGGCCAGGTCGATCAGCGCCTGGCTCTGGTACTCGGCGGAGTACTCCTTGGGATAGGTGGCGAGGATGCCCCGACGGGGCTCGCCGGGTTCCGGCAGCGCCACCCGGTACACCGCGTCCGGGCCGCCGAGCAGCCAGGCGACGACCCCGTCCTCCCCCTCGTAGATCGGCGCCGGCGAGGTCTGGCCGCGCATCGCCCGGTCGACCGCCTCCACTGCCGTCTTGCCGGCGAAGGCCGGGGCGTACGCCTTCCAGGTGGAGATCTCGCCCTTGCGGGCCTGACGGGTGGTCGTTGTCGTGTGCAACGCCTGGCCGACGGCCTGGTAGATCGGCTCGGGGGGCAGGCCGAGCAGGGCACCGATCCCGGCGACGGCGGAGGGGCCCAGGTGGGCGATGTGGTCGATGCGGTGTTCGTGCAGGCAGATGCCGGTCACCAGGTCGACCTGGATCTCGTACGCGGTGGCGATCCCGTGGACCAGCTCGGCGCCACCGCGGCCGGTGTGCTGCGCGACGGCGAGCACCGGGGGGATGTTGTCGCCCGGATGGGAGTAGTCCGCGGCCAGGTAGGTGTCGTGGAAGTCCAGTTCCCGCACGGCGACGCCGTTCGCCCAGGCCGCCCACTCCGGCGACACCCGTACTGCCCGCTCGACGCCGACGACCGTCGCTCCCGGGGTGTACGGATGGGCGAGCGCCTGGTCGCGGGCCGCGACGACCGGGCCGCGGGTCAGCGCCGCCGCGGCGACCGCCGCGTTGTCGATGATCCGGTTGCCGATCATCTCGACGACCTCCGGCGGCACCGGCACCCGCTCGGCGGCGACCTCGGCGATCTTCCAGGCAAGCTGGTCACGCCGGGGCGGCGCCTCGACGGACCGGCGGGCGCGCACCTCGTGCAGCTTCATCGGACATTCCCCCGGCCGTCTCCACGGTTCTCACCGGCCACTTTCCTCACGGCGGCGGAGCAGGTAGGTATCCATGATCCAGCCTTTACGCTCGCGGGCCTCGGCGCGGGTCCGCTCGATCAGCCCGCCGACCTCGGCGACCGGACCGTGCAGCAGGACCTCGTCCGGGGTGCCGAGGTAGGCGCCCCAGTAGATGTCGACGTCGTCGGCCGGCAGGGTCAGGAAGGTGTTCTCGGCATCGAGCATGACGACGACGTCGTCGACCCCCGGCGGGAATCCGGCGGCGAGCCGGCGACCGGTCGTGATCTCGACCGGGCCGCCGATCCGGTTCAGGATCAGCCGGTGGCGGGCGGCGAGCGCCTGCACGCTGGTGATCCCCGGGATCACCTCGTAGTCGAACCGCACCACGCCCCGCGCCACGATCCGGTCGATGATGCGCAGCGTGCTGTCGTACAGCGACGGATCACCCCAGACCAGGAACGCCCCGCAGCCATCCTCGCCCAGCTCGTCGAGCATCATCCGCTCGTACAGTGCGGCCCGGCGGGAATGCCAGTCCTCGACGGCGGCGGTGTAGTCCGTCGAGGACCGGTCGCGGCTCGGGGCACGGGCCTCGACGATCCGGTAGCCGTTCCCCTCGACGTGCCGGTCGAGGATCTCCCGCCGCAGCCGGACCAGGTCCTCCTTCGCCGCCCCCTTGTCCAGGACGAAGAAGACGTCGGCCCGATTCAGCGCCTTGACGGCCTGGATCGTCAGCTGGTCGGGGTCGCCGGCACCGATGCCAATGACGAGGATCGTGCGCATCTCAGCGCGGATCGGACCCGGCCGGGCTCACCGAATCCGGGCTCACCGAATCCGGGCCCACCGTAGCCGCCAGGCCCGGGGCGACGTCCACCCCTGGGACGATCTTGCCGGGGTTGAGGTTGCAGCCCGGGTCGATGCCGTCGAACAGCGCCGTGAGCAGGCGCACGCCGGCTGGTGAGATGTCGTCGGCAAGCCAGCGCGCGTGCTCGACGCCGACCGCGTGGTGGTGGGACAGGGTGCCGGCATGCTCGATGAAGCCCTGCTGGATCGCGGACTTCACCGTGTCGTACCCGTCGATCGCCTCCAGCGTCACCGGGGAGGCATAGGCGAACGTGAAGTACAGGCAGGCCCCGGAGTGGTACGAGTGCGACAGGTGGCACATGATCCAACCGGTCACACCGATCTCGGCGAACGCCTTGTTCGCCCGCGCGACCACCCCCCGGTACAGCGGGCCGAGCTGCGACCAGGACGTCGACGTCTCCGACACGTCGGCCATCGCGCCCTGGCCGAGCAGGAAGTCCCGGATGTACGGGGTGTCGAACTTCTTCTGGTCGTAGAGCTGCCCCGGGCCGGTGCCGACACAGATCCCGCCCCGGCGCGCGACGATCGCCCCGACCAGCTTGCGCTGGGCCTTGACGTGCGCGGGTGAACCCTCGAAGCCGATGAACGACAGGCACATCTGGTCGAGGTCGTACCTGCGGACCCGGCGCAGGTACTGCTTCATACCGGCCGAGACGAGACTCGAGGCCAGGGAGCCGCGCTTGCGGGTGGCGAAGGAGAACCGCGTCTCGTTGGCGTCGGAGACCCGGGTGACCGTCGGCGCGGCCTCGCTCGCGGCGATCTCCCGCATGGCCAGCAGTGCCGCGTCCCAGGTCGGGAAGAAGTAGCCGAGGATCACGCGCTGCTCGGGCACTCGGTGCACCTGCACCGTGGCCTCGGTGATGATCCCGAGCCGCCCCTCGCTGCCGAGGATCATCTCCCGCACGCTGGGACCGGTCGACTGGCTGGGCACGGGCCGGGTGACGAGTACCCCGGCGGGGGTCACGACCCGCACCGCCCTGGTGATCTCCGCGATGTCGCCGTACTTGTCGGACTGCATGCCCGACGAGCGGGTGGCGATCCAGCCGCCAAGGGTGGAGTGGGCGAAGCTGTCCGGGAAGTGGCCGAGCGTCCAGCCCTGCGCGGCCAGCTGCTCCTCCAGACCCGGGCCGAGGGCACCGGCCTGTACGCGGGCGAGGCGGGCGTCGGCGTCGATCTCCAGCACCCGGTCGAGCCGGCCGAGGTCGACGGAGATCACCGGGCGGGTCTCGGTGCGCGGCGCCTCAAGACTGCCGGAGATGTTGGTGCCGCCGCCGAACGGGATGACGACCGCGTCCGCGGCCAGCGCCGCAGCCAGCACCGCCCGGACCGCCTCCTCGTCTCCCGGGTAGACGACGACGTCGGGCAGCCTGCCGAGGTCGTCGTTACGAACCCGGACGAGGTCACGCAGGCTCTTGCCATAGGCGTGCACGACCCGCGCCTGTGCGTCGGTGGTGACGTG
>NZ_CDWWXB010000015.1:26244-34244 GCF_977971855.1 Frankia sp. CoWAU3
GACTCCGGCAGCACGGGGTCCGCGATCGTCAGGTCCGCGAAGGCCGGTGGCTGGGCCGGCAGGCGGGTGATGTCGAGCCCGATGTGCGTACGGATGAACGGCGCGAGGTCGGGCTTGTCACTGGGGCTGAAGGAGACACTCTCCTTGCCCCAGCCCCACCACTTCATGTGCGTGACCAACGATGGCTCCTCGACGGGGACGGACAGCGGACAACGGCTCGGGGAGGGCGGCGGACCGCTCAGGTGCCGGCGAGACGTTCGACGATCGGCGCCATGGCGGTCAACGCGTCCAGGGAGACCCCGATCGTGCTGAGGCCGAAGCGCTCGCGGCGCTCGACGAGGTCGTCGACGATCTCGTCGACCGACCCGCACAGCGCGTGCGGGGTCGCGAGCGCCTGTTCGGAGGTGAGCCCGAACCCGGCGGCCAGCTGCTCGGCAACCTGGGTGCGGTTGTCGGTGACGACGACGAGGTGGACGCGGACCTGAAGGGTGAGATCGTCCCAACGGGCGCCGGCGGCCTCCCGGATCCAGCGGACCTTCTCCTCGGTCGCCGCCGTCGTCGCGTTGGCGCCGAGCGAGGCGTCGATCACCCCGCCGGCCATGTTCATGTTCAGCCCGATGATGTCGGCCTCGCGGGCAGCGAGGGTCAGCAGCCGGCGCCCGCCACCACCGATCACGATCGGCGGGTGGGGCCGCTGCACCGGCTTCGGCGTCCCGTTCAGGCCGGCGACCTGGTAGTGGATGCCGCTGTAGGTGAACGGTCCGTCGGCGAACATCCCCTTGATGACGGCGAGGGACTCGGCGAGCCGGCCGATGCGCACCCCCGGCGGGTCGAGCGGCAGACCGGCTCGGGAGTAGTCGGAGGTCATCCAACCGGCGCCGAGGCCGAGTTCGAACCGTCCGCCGGACAGCGCGTCGAGGGTCGCCGCCTCCTTGGCCAGCACCACCGGATGGCGGTAGTCGTTGCTGAACACCATCGCGCCGATCCGCAGCGTCGTCGTCGCGTCGGCCGCGGCCATCAGCGCCGCGATCGGTGCGACCTGCTCGTCGAGATGGTCGGAGACGGTCAACGTCGCGTAGCCGAGATCCTCGACCCGGTGGGCGAGGTCGGCCCATGACCGGGCGCTCACCTCGGCGGGGGAGGAACACTGGATGTTGAACCGGAACGGCCGTTTGTACGGCCCGCCGGAGACCTCGGTCACCGCAGCCACTCCTCCACTCAGCGGGGCATCTCCAGGATGGGACACATCGAAGACGGGACACCTCGAAGACGGGCACTCGCCGGTGGCATCCTCGAGGACGAGGCGGATACCAAGATAGCCCGTCGGGCGACCGGCGGCCGTCCCCGGCGCGACCCGACCGGCGTCAGACCGTCACCGGACCGACCCGATCGGCCCTAACCGTCACCGGACCGACCCGGCTGACCGGCGCAGCGACCGCAGGTACTCGCCGGCCGCCCGTGCCTGCTCCGGGGTCGGCGGCGGCTCGCGCAGTGCCTGGACGGCGGCACGGCGCGCCTCCCCGGTCAGCCGGTCGACGTAGAGGATCCCGTCGAGATGGTCGACCTCGTGCTGGAAGCAGCGCGCAAGCAGGCCCTCGCCGGCGTACTCGACCGGCTGCCCCGTAACGTCCACCCCGCGGACCCGCGCGGCCAGCGCCTGCGTGGTCGGGAAGTGCAGCCCCGGGACGGACAGGCATCCCTCCGGGCCGGGCTGCTGGGTCTCCCCGGGCTGCCCCGGGTCCGGGCCGAGTTCCAGCACCGGGTTCACCACTACCCGCGGCACCCGTGGCACCGACTCGTCACGCGGGTCGTAGTCGACGTCGAAGACGAACAGGCGCAGCCCGACCCCGATCTGCGGGGCGGCGAGCCCCACCCCGGGCGCGTCGTACATGGTGTCGATCATGTCGGTGACCAGCCGACCGAGCACAGTGTCGAACTCCGTGACCAGCGTGGTCGGAGTGCGCAGAACGGGATCACCAACGGTGCGGATCGGGAGCACGGTCATGCGGGATACTGTGCCACGTGAATCGTGAAGGACACCTGGATCGTGAAGGACAGTCAGACGGATCGTGACGGCCGGCGTGGCGATCCGTCCGCCGCCGGGATCGCCGCGTTGCGCGCCCGCGGGGAGCGGGTTACCCCAGCCCGCCGGGCGGTGCTCCAGGTGCTCGCCGGCACGAGCGAGCACCTGTCCGTCGACGACGTCTTCGCCCGGGCGGAGACGATCGTCCCGGGCATGCACCGCACCACCGTCTATCGCGCGGTGGAGACCCTCGGCGACCTCGGCCTGGTCACCCACGTCCACCCCGACCACGGGCCGGCCGTCTACCACCTGGCGGCGGCCCTCACCGGCGGCGCCCACCTGCACGTCCGGTGCCGCTCCTGCGGCACGATCCTCGACGTGCCCGCGGACCTGCTCGACGACGTCGCGCGTCGGCTCGCCACCACCGTCGGGTTCACCCTGCAGCCCGACCACGCCGCCCTTGCCGGCCGGTGCCGCGCCTGTTCGGTGACGTCCCCGTCCGTGGACGGGGACCTCGCACCCGCATGACGAGGGTCCGCGGCGGCGCGGCGAGGACCGCGCGCCGGCGTAATCTCGCAGGTACCGACTATCGCGAGGAGGCTGCGGGGATGCCGCCGGAGCAGGGCCCGGTCGTGCTGGGCATCGAGACGTCCTGCGACGAGACCGGGGTGGGGCTCGTCCGGAACGGCACGCTGCTGGGCGAGGCCCTGTCGACGAGCATGGACCAGCACGCCCGCTACGGCGGGGTGGTCCCCGAGATCGCCGCCCGGGCACACGTGCAGGCGCTGGTGCCCTGCGTGCGCGCGGCGCTGTCCTCGGCGGGGCTGTTCGCGGCGGACATCGGCGCCGTCGCGGTCACCGCCGGCCCCGGCCTCGCCACCGCCCTGCACGTCGGGGTGGCCGCGGCGAAGGCGTACGCCACGGCGCTCGATGTTCCCCTCTACGGCGTGCACCATCTCGCCGGTCACCTCGCCGCGGACCTCGTCGACGGCGAACCGCTACCCGATCCCCTCATTGCCCTGATCGTCTCCGGCGGGCACACGTCGCTGCTGCGGGTGGGGGACCTCGCTCGCGACCCGATCACCCACCTCGGCGACACGCTTGACGACGCGGCCGGGGAGTGCTTCGACAAGGTCGCCCGGGTGCTCGGCCTGCCCTATCCGGGCGGTCCCGCGGTCGACCGAGCCGCGGTCGGCCACGATGCAACGGCGCTGGCCTTCCCCCGGCCGCTGACCGGCCGGGCGGACGCGCCCTACACCTTCTCGTTCTCGGGGCTGAAGACCGCCGTCGCCCGATGGGTCGAGTCGCATCCCGACTCCCCCGTACCGGCCGGCGATGTGATCGCATCCTTCCAGGAGGCAGTCGTCGACGTTCTCACCGCCAAGGCGGTCCGGGCCTGCCTCGACCACGGGATCGGTGACCTGCTCATCGTCGGCGGGGTCGCGGCGAACAGCCGGCTGCGGGCGCTGGCGGCCAGCCGCTGCGAGCAGACCGGCATCCGGCTGCGGATACCGGCCCGCCGGCGGTGCACGGACAACGGCGTGATGATCGCGGCATTGGGTGACCTGCTCGTCCGCGCCGGCGCCGAGCCCTCCCCCGCCGAGCTCACCGCCATGCCGGGCGCGTTCCTCGAACGGGCCCAGCTCGGCATCGCGCTGCCGGCCCTGCACGCCGCGTGAGCACCGGCGGGCCCCTCGAACGGGAGAAGCGCGACGATGCACCTCGGACATGAGGAGTTCCAGAGACCTGACGGGCGGGCCAGCGCGGGGCCAGCTGACGCGGGGCCAGCCAGCGCCGGGCCAGCCGGCGCCGGGCGGGCGCCGCGGATCGGGGTCGGCGGCCCGGTGGGCAGCGGTAAGAAGGCCCTGGTCGCCGCGCTGTGCCGGGCCCTGTCGTCGAGCCTGCGCATCGGGGTGGTGACGAACGACATCTACATCACCGAGGACGCCGACTTCCTGCGCCGGGCCGGCGTGCTCGATCCCGAGCGGATCCGCGCGGTCGAGACCGGCTGCTGCCCGCACACCGCGATTCGCGACGACATCACCACGAACCTTGGCATGGTCGAGGACCTGGAGGCCGACACCGGCCCCCTGGACCTGGTCCTCGTCGAGTCCGGTGGCGACAATCTCACCGCGACGTTCAGCTACGGGCTAATCGACCGGCAGATCTTCGTCGTCGACGTCGCCGGGGGCGACAAGGTGCCCCGCAAGGGCGGACCGGGGGTGACCGGCAGCGACCTGCTGGTCATCAACAAGACCGATCTGGCTCCCCTGGTGGGCGCCGACCTCGACGTCATGGCCCGGGACGCGACCGCGGCCCGCGGCGCCCGTCCGGTGGTGTTCACCTCGCTCACCGCCGAACCCACGGCCGCGGACGTGACCGCCTGGGTACGGGCCCAGCTCGCCGAGCTGTCCCCGCGCGACGGTTCCTACGATGCGTCCGATGCGTCCGATGCGTCGCAACCTTTGAATAGGATGTGAGAGCGTCGTGGCGGTGAGGGGTTTCATGGCGGTGGGGGGTTCCAGGGGACCGGTGCCGGGCGACGGAGGTCCGCCCCTGGTGGGATACACCCTGCGCTATCTGCATGACCCTGCCCAGCACTGGCGGCAGCGCTACGACCGGTATGGCCCGGTGTCATGGGAGCGGACCTTCGGGCTGCGGGTGGTGAGCCTGCTCGGCCCGGACGCCACCGGCTTGGCGCTGCGCAACCATGAGCAGGCATTCGCGAACGGCCCGGGGCAGCAACGGATAGCCGGACCGTTCTTTCGGCGCGGACTGAGCATGCTCGACTTTGACGAGCACCGCCACCACCGTCGGATCCTCGCCGGCGCGTTCGCCCCGGACAGACTGCGCGGCTATCTCGCCGGGATGAACCCGTCCATCGAACGGGGCGTCGCGGGGTGGCGGCCGGGCGCGAGGTTCCAGGTTTATCCCGCGGTCAAACAGCTCACCCTCGAACTGGCGACCCGGATCTTCATGGGTGAACGGCTGGGACCGGAAGCCGACCGGTTCAACGCCGCGCTGTTCGCCTGCATCCGCGCGCCGGGCGCGGTGGTCCGCGTGCCGGCACCCGGGCTACGTTGGTCGCGTGGCTTGGCCGGGCGCCGGTACCTGGAGGAGTTCCTGCGGCTGCGGGTGCCCGCGAAACGAGCCGGGAGCGGCACCGACATGTTCAGCCGGCTCTGCCACGCCGAGGCCGAGGACGGCAGCAGGCTGAGCGACGACGACGTCGTCAACCACATGATCCTGATGATGGTGGCCGCGCACGACACGTCCACGATCACGATGACCAGCATGAGCTACTATTTGGCACGGCATCCGGAGTGGCAGCAGCGGTGCCGCGAGGAGTCGCTCGCCCTCGGCACGCCAGCGGTGGACCATGCCGACCTCGATCGGCTGCCGTCACTCGCTCTGGTCATGAAGGAGGCGCTGCGCCTGGTCACGCCGGTGCCGATCCTCCTGCGCGCCACAGTGAAAGACATCGACGTGCTCGGCGTCACGGTGCCCGCCGGTACCGTGGCCGCCCTCGCGCTCGCCTTCACCCACCAGATGCCGGAGTACTGGCCGAGCCCGGAACGGTTCGACCCGGAGCGGTTCGCGGACCACCGTCGCGAGGACAAGGCACATCCCTACGCCTGGCAACCGTTCGGTGGCGGGCCACATACCTGCATCGGTCTGCACTTCGCCGGTCAGCAGGTGAAGGCGATCCTGCACCAGATGCTGCTGCGGTACCGGTGGAGCCTGGCACCGGGCTACCGGATCTCATGAGACCGTTTCCCGCTGCCTGTTCCACGGGACGGGCTACCGGTCCAGCTGGAAAAGATCACCTGACCACCTGACCGACCGGCAGACCTACCGGTGCGGCCGCGGCTCGATAGAGGAGTTCGACATCCGCCGCGAGATCGGCCGCCACCTGAGCTTCGGCTACGGCATCCACCACTGCCTCGGCGCCGCACTGGCCCGCATCGAGGGCAAGGTGGCCCTGGACGAGGTCCTCACCCGCTTCCTCGCCTGGGAAATCGCCTGGGACAACGCCGTCCAAGCCCGTACCTCCACGGTCCGCGGCTGAGCATCGATGCCCGTGCGTGTCTCGTAGCGTCCCGTAAGGCCCGGCAGCCAGCCCCGCTGCCCGCGTGGTGTCCCCGGCCCCGCCTCACCGGCAGCGAAAGTCCGTTCCCGTGCGGCTGGGTCCGGCACCCTCCGGCCGAGGAGAGGGGGCCGACAGCGTGCGTTGGCTTCGGTCCTGGCGCGGAGGCCGGGCCGGGCGAGTGCGTGTCAGGAGAGCTTCGAGGGCCACCAGATCTTCGGACCGAGGTCATGGCTCAGCGCCGGCACGAGGACCGAGCGGACCAGAACCGTGTCCAGCAGCACCCCGAAGGCTACCGAGAAACCCACCTGGGCCAGGAAGACCAGCGGGAGGACGCCGAGCACGGCGAACGTCCCGGCGAGGACGATCCCGGCCGAGGTGATGACCCCGCCCGTGACCGCGAGGCCGCGCACGATGCCGCTACGGGTGCCGTGGATGAGGGTCTCCTCCCGGACCCTGGTCATCAGGAAGATGTTGTAGTCGATCCCCAGGGCGACGAGGAAGATGAACGCAAACAGCGGGAAGCCTGGATCCGCGTTGGCGAACCCGAAGACGTGGTTGAACACCACCGCGCTCACGCCCAGCGTCGCGGCAAACGAGAGCACCACCGTCGCGATCAGGAGGACCGGGGCGAGCAGCGCCCGCAACAGGACGCCGAGCACGAGGAGGATGACGACCAGCACGATCGGGATGATCAGGTTGCGATCGTGGCGCGAGGCGTTCTGGGTGTCGAGATTGATCGCCGACTGGCCACCGACCAGGGCGTTCGCCCCGGGCACCTCCCGGACGACCCGTCGGATCGCAGTGATCGTGTTGTAAGCCTCGGCGGTATCATAGCGGTGGACGATGGCGGCGTCGATGGCGATTCGACCGTCAACCGGGGCGACCTGGACCGACTTCGGGGCGCAGCCGTCGGAACCCCTCGCCGCCGGACGCCCACCGGACGCCCACCGGACGCCCACCGGGCGGCGAGTTTGGCGTAGTCGACCTCCACGCAGACCGAGCCGGGAGCGGTGGCGACGCCGTCGACCTTCCGGACGGCGGCGATGACGTCCGCGGCGGCAACGGTGTTGGTGATGATGACGGCCGGGGCGCCCTGCCCCTGGCTGAAGTTGGCGTCGAAGATCTCCTGGCCGACGATCGCCTCCGGCCGCCCCGTCAGGCTGTCCGTCGTCGACAGGCCGTCGACCTTCAGGGTGACGATCAGGGACGAGCAGGCCAGCAACACGACCGTCGTGACGATCCAGGCCCACCGGGCCCGGCGGACGAGGCCTCCGGCGAAGCGTGCCCAGAGACCGTGACCGGCGAGATCGGCCTGGTGATCGACGCGGGGAATGCGAGGCCAGAAGATCCAGCGCCCGGCGATCACCAGGAACACCGGCAGGAAGATCAGCATGATCAGGGCTGTGCAGGCGATGCCGATCGCCGCCACCGGCCCGAGGCTGCGGGTGGAATTCAGTTCCCCGAGGCTCAGGCAGAGCAGGCCGAGGATCACCGTCACCGCCGAGGCGGTAATCGCCGGAGCGGTGCCCCGCCAGGCCACGATCATCGCCTGGATCCGGCTGGGGTAGGCGTGCAGCTCCTCCCGATAGCGGCTCACCAGCAGCAGCGCGTAGTCGGTGCCGGCGCCGATGACCAGCACCGACAGGATGCCCTGGCCCTGTCCGTTGAGGGTGAGGACGTTGTTCTTGGCCAACGGATAGATGATCAGCGCCGAGACGCCGAGCGCGAGCACCGCGCTGAACAGCGGGAAGAACCACAACACCGGGCTGCGATAGACGAGCAGCAGGATGCCCACGACGACGAGGCCCGCGGCGAGCAGCAACAGCCCGTCGAGGCCGGAGAACGCCTCGATGAAGGCGACGAGCAGACCCCCCGGCCCGGCCGGGT
>NZ_CDWWXB010000015.1:34565-35187 GCF_977971855.1 Frankia sp. CoWAU3
GCACGGCGAGACCGGCCGGTGCCCCGTCGCGGGCGGCCGCGACGACGGCCTTCTCGGCGTCGACGAGCTCATCACCCTTGACCTCGCGACCGCCGTCCTGGGCGACGAGCGGCACGGCCACGGCGGCCACAGCGCCGTTGCGGGCGAACTGGGGCGGCCCGAGCTGGCCGGCGTCCACCCCGTGGATCCCGGCGAAGGACCTCACGTCGGCGGTGATCTTGGCTTTGTCCTGCGCGGTCAGCCCGCCCTGGCGGTCGTAGACGACGAAGCCGGGAATCGTCCGCACGGAGCGAAACTGCCGCAACGCGGTGTCGACCTTGGTCGACTCGGCCGAGTTCGGGAGGTAGGCGGCATTGTCGTTCTTCTGGACCTCACCGAGCTTGCCCTGGTAGGACGCGCCGACGCCGCCGAGCAGGAGCCAGCCGACGGCCAGGACCGCGAAGACGTAGACGATGCGTGGCCGGCGGGCGCGCGCCGGACGGCCACCGGAACCGGCGGGGCCGGAAGCGGAATCCGCCAGGGTGCCGTTGCCGTCCCCGGGGGCGTTGCGCACCGCGTCGGCCCCGGCGACAGCCGGCCCCGGCGGGGGCGGTGCCGCTGGCGCTGGCGGGGGCGCTGGCGG
>NZ_CDWWXB010000016.1:0-12437 GCF_977971855.1 Frankia sp. CoWAU3
GGGCCGTCGATGGCCGTGGTCCGCGTCAACGCCCGGCCCACCGGCGGTCAGGCGGCCACGCCACGTGGCCGCGCGGTCACGTAGTCACGTAGTCACGTAGTCACGCGCTACTCGACGCGCTCGGCGGGATGGCCGCGAGCGCCTTCACCCTGCTGGCCACCCCCGGGTCGATGTTGCCACCCGACAGGATTGCCACCGTCGGGCCCTGCGCGAGATCACCTCGACGCAACAAGGCCGCGACCCCCGCGGCGCCGGCCGGTTCCACCTGGTGGCCGGCCCGGTGCAGCAACACCATCGCCTCCCAGAACGCCGCCTCATCGACCGTGACGATCTCGTCCACCAGGCGTGCGGCAAGGGCGAAGGTCAGGACCCCCGGAGCGCTCACCGCCATACCGTCGGCGATCGTGGTCGACGCCGGGACCACCCGTGACGAACGTGGCGCCGTCGGCTGTTCGGACGTCCGGCTGCCCGGAATCGTCCCGACTCCCCGCAGTGTTCCGGCACCGGGCGTCGTTCCGGCACCGGGCGTCGCAGCCCCACCGGGGGGCACCGTGAGCCGCCGGCCAGCCCGCAGCGACGCGGCGAACGCCGACGACAGCACGGACTGCACTCCGACCACTCGCACATCGGGGCGCCGGGACCGCACCGCCGCGGCCAGCCCGCCGATCAGCCCTCCGCCGCCCACCCCGACCAGAACGGTGTCGAGATCGGGCACCTGATCGAGCAACTCCAAGCCGATCGTGCCCTGCCCGGCCACTACCGTCGGGTCATCGAACGGGTGGACCAGCAGCCGGTCTCCCCGGGCGGCGAAGGTGGCAGCCGCAGCGAGCGCCGCTTCCACCCCCCCGGGTATCTTCTCGACCCGGGCGCCCCACCGGCGCGTCCGCGCCACTTTGACCGGATTGGCCCCTACCGGCACGAAGATGGTCGCCTCGACGCCGAAGGCCGCGGCCGCGAAGGCCACTCCCTGGGCGTGGTTACCGGCACTGGCCGCCACCACCCCCCGGGCCCGCGTCGCCGGATCCGCGGTGGCCACCCGGTGGTAGGCGCCCCGAAGCTTGAACGAACCGGTGTGCTGCTCGTGCTCACACTTGAGCCAGACGGGCGCACCGACCGCCGCCGACAGGCCGAGATCCCGCACGACCCTGGTCCGTCGTGCCACCCCGGCAAGGACGCGGGCCGCGGCGCGGATGTCCGGCGCCCAGAGTTCGGCGTCCGGGGCTACCGATCGGTCGTCTGCGGCTGCTGCGGTCATGGAGCATCTCCCGGCGGCTGAGCGGCCACCTCACCATGACCGCGGCAATAAAAAAGCCCCCCGCCAGGACAAGGCGGAAGGGCGAGGCGCGGACCCGATGATCGGTCGCGCGCCTAGGTAATGGCCATCTCGTGCGGGGTCACATCATCCAGGGTGCTCCGGTCCCGCCCAGACGTCAAACGTGCCCGTCGGCGGGGGTCGTCCGACGGGCACGCGCTCCGATCCGGGATCGTCACTCCCACTCGATCGTGCCGGGAGGCTTGGAGGTGATGTCATACACCACCCGGTTAACCTGCGGCACCTCGTTGACCACCCGGTTCGAGATGCGTTCCAGCAGGCCGTAGGGCAGCCGGGCCCAGTCGGCGGTCATCGCGTCCTCGCTGGTGACCGCGCGCAGGACGATCGGGAAGCCGTACGTACGCTCGTCACCCTGGACGCCCACCGATCGCACGTCGGCGAGCAGCACCGCGAAGACCTGCCAGATCTCGCGGTCCAGGCCGGCCTTGCGAATCTCCTCCCGGATCACCGCGTCGGCCGCCCGCACCACGTCGAGCCGCTCGGGCGTGACCTCGCCGATGATGCGGACGGCGAGGCCCGGGCCCGGGAACGGCTGACGCCAGACGATCTCCTCGGGCAGCCCCAGCTCCTCGCCGAGCCGACGGACCTCGTCCTTGAACAAGGTCCGAAGCGGCTCGACCAGATCGAACCGCAGGTCCTCGGGCAGTCCACCGACGTTGTGATGCGACTTGATCTTCGCGGCCGTCGGCGAACCGGATTCGATCACGTCGGGATACAATGTCCCCTGCACGAGAAAGTCGATCGTCGCGCCCTCCGCCTCCGCCCGGACCTCCAGTTCGCGGGCGGACTCCTCGAAAACCCGGATGAACTCACGACCGATGATCTTCCTCTTCCGCTCCGGGTCGGTCACTCCGGACAGCGCGGCGGAGAACCGGTCGGCCGCCTTGACATGGACCAGATCCACGCCGGTAATCGCGACGAAATCGCGTTCGACCTGTTCCGCCTCGCCGGCCCGCAGCAAACCATGATCGACGAAGACGCAGGTGAGCGCGTCTCCCACCGCCCGGTGCACGAGCGCGGCAGCGACCGCGGAGTCCACCCCGCCGGACAGGCCGCAGATCAACCGTCCGGTCCCGACCTGGGCCCGGACGGCCGCGACAGCCTCGTCGACAATGTTGATCATTGTCCAGGTGGGCCGGCAGCCCGCACCCACGAGCAGGAAGTGCCGCAGCACGTCCATGCCTCGCTCGCTGTGGACCACCTCCGGGTGGAACTGCACGCCATAGAGACGACGCGCGGGGTCCTCGAAGGCGGCGACCGGGGCCGACGGCGTGAAAGCCGTTACCCGGAAGCCGGACGGCGCGGCGGTCACCGAGTCGCCGTGCGACATCCAGACCTGCTGGACAACGGGCAGACCGTCGAAGAGAACCCCGGGATCCGACACCGACAGACGAGTTGCTCCGTACTCGGCGGTTCCCGTGCGCGCGACGGCGCCGTCAAGCGCCTGAGCCATGACCTGATGGCCATAGCAGATACCGAGAATAGGCACTCCGGTAGCGAACAACGCAGGATCCACCCGGGGCGCGCCAGGCGAGTAGACGGACTTCGGGCCGCCAGAAAGGATCAGTGCGGACGGACGCCGGGCGAGGATCTCGTCCACCGACATATCCCACGGGACGATCTCCGAATACACATGACATTCGCGTATGCGCCGGGCGATCAGTTGGGCATACTGAGCACCGAAATCGATCACCAGCACGGTGTCGTAGCCCGCAGGCCCCACCGCGGACGGGCCGCTGGGGCCGTCCGCCGGGGACCGCGGAACATCCCGAACCGCGCCGGTATCCGTCGGCTCCGCACCGCGGCCAGCACTGCTACGCTGCAACTCGCTCACCCCGCAAGCCTACGGACACGGCGACCCCACCGGTCCGTCCAGGCGCCCAACCATCTCCCACGGCCTTCACCGGAACAGACGAAGCGCACCGGACGCCGCCGCGAAGGCGGTAAGGGCTCATGTAGGAGATGTCTAGGATGCCGAGTTTGCGCCTTCAGCCCGGTTCACTCACCCCGACAAGCGCTTCGATCATCAGTGACGCCCGATGTCGGGCTTCCCCGGCGGTTACGGTAGTGGTGACTCCGCGCGCAGTAGCGACAACTGACGTGCGGCCACCAAGGCGCTTACGGTAGGCGCCTTTCGGATGCCGACTTCGTACCGCTATGGTGCCTGACAAGGGACATCCGGGCCCGATACCGAGCCATCCTGGTACGACCTGTTCCGGGAGGCTGGCGGAGAGGTTGCGAAGGTACGTGCGCAGACAACCGATGGCCAGCAGCACGGGCATCGCCGCAGACTCGGAGCCGACAGTGGCGCCGGGTTCGCCCGTGGACGCCGAAGACGGCGGGCAGCGCGATGGTCGATCCGCCGCGCCACCGAACCCAGCCGGGTCGGGACTGGCGCGCCTTCGTCGCGCCGCCGCCAACCCCACCAACTGGCGGGTACGCACCAAGCTGATCGCGATTCTGGCCGTGCCTGTCATCGCGATCCTCGCCTACTCGTCCATCGAGGCGGGTACGGTGCTGACGAGCACGCGGGACGTCAACCGGGTGTCCGATCTGACCGAGCTCAGCCGCTCCGCGGCCGGGCTGGTCCACGCCCTGCAGGCCGAGCGCACCTACAGCACCGGATTCGTCGCCAGCGGTCCCGTCGGCGCCCGGGACGGGAGCACGATTCCAACCCGCCGGGCGGCGGTCGATGAAGCCTACAGGGCGTACAAGTCAGCTACGAACGAGCGGCGAGGCTCCTTCGGCAGTGAGGTACGCCGCGCTCTCGACGACGTCAGCAGCCGGATGGACACGCTGCCCGCCAAGCGGCAGACGATCGAAAGGCTGATCGACAGGAAGGCGGTCGAGACCGCCTTTCAGCCGATCATTGACTCACTGGTCAACCTGATCCGGCTGATCCCACAGGGAAATGACGACCAGGAGCTCAACGCCGGGGTCAACACGGCCTACTTCCTGATGTCCGGGACGGAACTTCTCGCCGAGGAGCAGGCACTCATCCATGGCCTGTTTACCCGCAACGGGAACCAGGTCTTCACGGCAGACGACTATCGCGAGTTCCTGTCGGCCGAGACCCAGCGGGGCCGCCAGCGCAACGATCTCGAGAACGCCGCTCTACCGAACCAGCTCGCGGTCTACGAACCGACGATCGACACCGAGACCAACGGGGACATCCGCAACACCCAGAATTACGTCGAAGAAATTCTGAATGCGCCCATCGGTCAGCCGCTGACCGCGCTGGAAGCCGAGAAATGGGACCAAGCGACCCAGCGGACCATCGACACCGGCACGGAAGCCGTTGACAAGCTCCTGGGTCTCGTCGACGCCCGCGCGGGCACCCTGCGGGGCAACATCCAGCGCCACGCGCTGCTGTCCGGTCTGCTGATTGTGCTCATCCTGGCCCTCGCCCTGCTCGCCGCACTGATCGTCGCGCGATCGCTGGTCCGCCCCCTGCTGGCGCTGCGGACTGCCGCGCTGGACGTCGCCGACCATCGGCTTCCCGAGGCCGTCCGTCGGTTGCGCGATTCCACCGAGCTGGACATCGACGACTCGATCGAACCGATCGGTATCGACACCGACGAGGAGGTCGGTGAAGTCGCGCGGGCTTTCGACGAGGTTCACCGGGAGGCGATCCGGCTGGCCTCCGAACAGGCGTCGCTGCGGAACAACGTCAACGCGATGTTCGTGAACCTCTCTCGGCGCAGTCAGGGACTGGTCGAACGGCAGCTGCGTCTCATCGACGAGCTGGAGAACCGCGAGCAGGATCCGGACCAGTTGTCCAACCTGTTCAAGCTGGATCACCTCGCCACTCGTATGCGGCGGAACAACGAAAGCCTGCTCGTCCTCGCCGGCACGGACACCGCTCGGCGCTGGACACACCCCGTCCCACTGAACGAGGTCGTACTGGCGGCCATCTCCGAGGTGGAGCAGTACACCCGGGTCAAGCAGACCTCGGCCGCCGCGGTGTCCATCGCCGGCAACGGTGTCAGCGACGTCGTCCATCTGGTCGCCGAGCTCCTCGAGAACGCCACCTCGTACTCGCCGCCGGCCACCAGCGTCCTCGTCACCAGCCGCTCGCTCGGTCCGGGGGCCGGGGCGATGATCGAGATCGAGGACCAGGGCATCGGCATGCCGGCCAAGGAACTCGAACGGGTCAACGACCGACTGGCGAACCCGCCGGTGGTCGACGTGTCGGTGTCACGGACCATGGGCCTGTTCGCGGTCGGTCGGCTGGCCAGCCGCCACGGCATTCACGTCCAGCTGCGTGAGTCCGCCTCCGGAGGTATCACCGCTGTCGTCCGGCTGCCCGCCAAGCTGGTGACCGGAGACGGCGGGGCCGGCACGGGACCGGCCCGGCCCGCCGCGCCGGCGTTGGGAACCCGCGTCGGCGACTCGCCGGCCGTCCCCGGTTCCCCGACCGGACCGCATGCACCGCAGCGGCCGGAACGCACCGGCTCGGGAACTCCCGAACCGGTGGACGGCAGGGTCGCGTCAACGAACGGCACCGGGGCCAACGGGCACCGGACCGCGAGTGAATCCGACGGACCAGAAAGCCTCTTCGACGACTCCAGTGGGCCCCGGCGGTTCCCCAGCACCGGGCCGTTCCCTCTCACCGGGCCGCTGGCCGCCGCCCAGCTCGGATCCGACCGGACGGGTTCGCCGCCCACCACGGATGATCGCGACTTCGGGCCGGACGACTTCGCTCCCGGCCTCGACGGCGACACCGAGCGCGGCAGCGAGACGGATGGCATCAGCGCCGCTCCGCCGACCCTGCCGCACGATCTACTCGGGCGGGGAGGAAACGACGAGGACCACCCGGTCCCGGGAGCCCGGGAGCGGCCCGGCTCCAGTGGGCAGGACGATCCCCGTGACCCACGGGGGCTCGACGGCCGGGGGCTCGACCTCGATGCCCTTCGCGGCCGCGGCGGCACCGCTCCCGGTGGCCGGCTCGAACCGCCCCCCGACGTCGTACCGGACACCCAGACCATCGACCGGCGCGGATTCGGACGACGGGACGATCCGGTCACGGACGAGACGAGACCGGTGTCGTTCGGGGACAACCGCTGGGGGACCAAACCACGTCCCGGCGGCGCCACCGGGCCCGCTCGGACCGGGCAGCCCGACACCGCCCCGACACCGCCTGCCCCGACACCGCCCGGCCAGACCCGGCCCGATGCCGGTGAGCGGCCCCGGTCGGCCGAGGAGCCGCCCCCCGGGGCCGGCAGCGTGTTCGCCCGCTCCGAGAACCGGCCCGTTCCGCAGGAACGATCGGAGTCCACGGCGTCCACCGGTCCCCGCGACCGGCCGGCGTCGGCGCTCGCGTCCCGGCAGTTGCGCGACACCGGGACGACAGAGGCGGTCTCCGGCGAGGACACCGGCGAACAGACCACGGCAGACCGGGACACCGACGGCATCGAGACGTCGCCGATCTTCGACTCCGTGTCGGCGTGGTTCCAGCGACGTTCGCCGTCCGATCGGACGCCCGCCCAGCATTCGACGGCGGCCGCGGCGGCCCGCCCCACCGGGCCGGGTGCCGGTGGGGCGGCGCCACCGCCCCGTTCCCCGGTCCGTCCGGGGCTCGGTGGGGCCTTCGGGCAACGCGGCCCCGCCCGCTCCGGAGTCGATCCGCTCACGGCTACCCGGACACCGGCACGGGAGGAGCCCGCGACGGACGCGCCGTCAGCGGCTCCGCCCGTCCCGCCCGTCCCGGCCTTCGCGGCCCAGCATCAGCCAGCCCCGCACCATCAACCAGCAGGGCAATACCAGCCAGCACAGCACCAGGCAACGCCCCAGCAGCCCCCGTCCCAGGAGAACTGGACATCTCCCGGGGACGCCGGCTGGCAGGCGGCCGAGTTGTTGCGTCAGCCGAGCACAGGCGGCGTGACGCGGTCGGGCCTACCGGTGCGAGTTCCCATGACCCATCTCGTGCCCGGCAGCGCCGAACCCGCGCCCCGCCGGCGTCCCACCGACACCTCGGCCAGATCTCCTGAGGCTGTAGGAGGCCGGCTTGCCAGCTTCTACCAGGGCGTACGGCAGGGACGTGATGTCGGAGTCGACACCGCGAGGAATCCTCGACGTGACGCGCAGGAGGAACGGTGACACCCGTGAGTTCTGAAGCCCAGAACCTCAATTGGTTGATCAACAATTTTGTCGATCGCGTCCCGGGTGTCGCCCACACCGTTGTGGTGTCCGCAGACGGCCTGCTACTCGCCGTCTCCGACGGTTTCCCCCGGGATCGCGCCGACCAGCTCGCCGCGGTGGCCTCGGGACTGGTGAGCCTGACCCAGGGCGCCGCCCGCGTCTTCGAGGCGGGTGGCGTCACCCAGACGGTCGTGGAGATGGAGCACGGCTTTCTCTTCATCATGGCAATCAGTGACGGCGCGAGCATGGCAGTGCTCGCGGCACCGTCCTGCGACATCGGTCTGGTCGGCTATGAGATGGCACTGCTGGTCAGCCGGGCGAAGGACGTCCTGACCCCGGCGTTGCGCGCCGAACTGCAGGGAACCCTTCCGCGGTGACCGGACGGCAACACAGGGAGTCAGGGTGAGTATCGATCCCGAGGGCACGCCCGGGCCGGTCGTCCGTCCGTATGCGATGACCGGCGGGCGCACTCGGTCGCGCTATGAACTCGCCATCGAGGCACTCGTCTTCACGACGCCTCTCGGCGAGGAACGAGCGATCGGCCTCAACCTGGAGCAACAGACCATCGCCGCCATGTGCCGGCAGGTGCGATCCATCGCGGAGATCGCCGCCGGCCTCCGGGTGCCCCTCGGGGTGGCCCGCGTGCTGGTAGGCGATATGGCGGACGAAGGCTTCGTCCGCGTCCACCAGCAGCCTGACCGCGACGAGGCACCGGATCTCGCGTTGCTCGAAAGGGTTCTCAGTGGCCTTCGAAAGCTCTGACAACAGGCGGGTCAACTCCGCCGTCGCCACGACCTCGGTGAAGATCGTGGTAGCGGGCGGATTCGGCGCCGGGAAAACCACATTCGTGGGTTCGGTGTCCGAGATCGTCCCGCTGCGCACCGAGGCCGTCATGACCGAGGCGGGAGCCCACATCGACGACCTCACCCACCTGATGGACAAGACCACCACCACGGTCGCCATGGACTTCGGCCGAGTCTCGCTGGACGAAGATCTGATCCTGTATCTGTTCGGCACCCCCGGGCAGTACCGCTTCTGGTTCATGTGGGACGACATCGTGCGGGGAGCCATCGGTGCGATCGTGCTCGCCGACACCCGCCGACTGGCCGATTGCTTCGCCGCGGTCGACTACTTCGAGCAGCGGCAGTTGCCCTTCGTGATTGGCGTCAACTGCTTCGACGGGATCCTGCGGCACTCGATCGAGGACGTCCGGGAAGCACTGCAGGTCAGCCCGGCCGTTCCCGTCATCACCTGCGACGCCCGCAACCGCGACTCCACCAAGAGTGCGCTGATCGCGGTGGTCGAGCACACGATGTCGCGGGCGACCGCAGGGACCTGAGGTGATCCGCCCCGGGGCGGCCGGTGCCAGTCGCCCCGGACAAGCGAGCCGACCCGAGCTCAGACGGGCGGGGGAAGCTTGCGGAGTTCGGCATCCAGCGGGACCTTGGTGTTACCCGCATTGTTGACAATCTTGAGGTCGAAATCGTTCGCCTGCTGGTTCTGGTTCCACTGACCACCGACGAGGGCGATGCGAGCCACGTTCTTCGGGACGTTGGGCTGAGCTCCGAACGCCACAGGTCCGACGATGGTCTGGGCGTCGACGTCGCGGATGGCCGTGGCGACGGCTTCCCGGTTGTCGAGGGAGTCGACGTTGCTCAGCGCCTTGACGGCGACCTCGAACAGGGCGTACGAGAATCCAAGGATCTGGGTCCACCCTTGGCCGCGGGCGCTGGTGAAGTCGTTGGCCAGCTCCAGGGACGTCTTGTTCGTCAGCGAGCTGCGGAAGGGATGCGCCGGTGACCACGCCACCTCGGTGGTAAGACCGTCACCACCGGTACCGAGGCCACGCACATCCTCCTGGAAGTAGATCGCCTTGGAGATCGCCAGGGCGTTCGGCGAGTAACCGAAGGTCCTGGTCTCCTTCCGGAAGGTGGCGAAGTCCGCGGCCCGGGACACGCCGACGACGGCCTGCACCCCGTTCTTCTCGAATTCATCGATATAGGTCTTGAATGAGGGCGCCCCGCTTGCGTAGCCGGCTGACATCGGCGACGTCAGCCGGAGATTGTTGTAATTGCGGATGGTGGGAATTCCGAAGTCCGGGTTGGCGAACGCGCGGCCGTCATCGTCGTCCGGATACATGAGCCCCACCTTGGTGATCCCCAGCTGGCTCCACATCGCGACGTAGGTCGCCACCAGGTCCTCCATGCCCCAGAAAAAGTGGTAGGTCCAGCGGAAGGGCATGTCGACGTTGCCGCCCCGGCCATTCCACCAGGCCTGCCACGGGGCGATCGTGGAGATACAGGGAACCTGGTTGATCTCGCACTGGTCCGCGACGGGAACGGCGGTGTCGGAGGTGCCACCGACCAGCACGACGTCGACCTTGTCCTTGAAGATCAGGTCGGTTGTCGCGATCCCGGCGCCATGGCGGTCCGACTCGGAGTCCCGGACGAAGATCTCGACGGGATAGGTGCGGTTCCCCACCTTCACGCCATCGGCCAACATCGTGCGCATCGTCTGCACCACATACGAGTCGACCACGCTGTGGCTGCGGAACGCCCCCGTCCGGGACGTCACATAGCCGAGACGTACCTTGCGCGCCGCGCTGGCCGAGGAGGATGAGCCCCCACACGCGGCCAACAGCCCGGCGGCCGGTGCCGCGACCGCCGCGGTCCCGGCCCAGCGAAGCAGACCACGCCGGTTAACGGTCCGTCGGCCGCTCTCCCGGGGAGCGGGGACGCCCCCGTCCGCACCGCCAGCCACATCCGTCCTGCCAGCGGCGGCACACCGTCCGCCACCCTCACCACGGTCAGACCTGAGCATGGCACCTGATCCTGCCCCATGCCATCCTGAATCCGACAACGGGGGTCGGAACTCGGCAGATCCCGGGCTACCAGAGGCGCCTTAGATCCGACATATCGGTGTTTCACTTACCGTCAGCGTGGGGATGGATCTCCTCAGTTCACCCCGCAGTATCGGTGCGGTGCACTGCCACTCGCGGTGAGTTCCAGCGTGCCCTGCGCCTTGTCGCGGATTCCGGCCCCGGGCTTGGCGATGTGCACCCCCGAAAGATCCTTCAGTGGCCCGCTGGTGAACTTCACGTTGCCGATCACATTCCCGCCGTCGTTACCGGCCACCGGCGTGATCGTGTACTGACCGGCGGTGCCGTCCCAGCTGTAGGCACCGGCGGTCCGTTCGACCACGAGCACACCGACGACATTGTCGGACAGCTTCAGGGGATTCGTCCCGGTAACCAGCCGGCATTCCCAACTGCCATCAATCATAGCCTTGCCATTGATCGCGTCCGGGCTGGTCGTGGTGGGCGTCGGCGAGCCACTGGGGGGAGCCGGCGAAACCGACGGCGCGCTCTTGCCGCCGCCATCGCCGCGCAGGAGCGCATAGCCGCCGACCGCGAGCAACGCGAGGACCAACGCAACGGCCAAAGGACCGATCCAATCCTGACGAAGCCAGGCGAGGCGATCCTCGCCGGAGAAGTCCTCGCCCTCCGGCTCATCCCGGGCATCCCCCTGTTCCCGCGGCCCCACCGCGCGGGCATCACGTCCGTAGGCCCGCCGCCCGGGCCTGGAATGGCCGCCGACCCCGGCGCCCTCCTCATGCCGGCCAGCATGTCCACGGCTCCTGGCGCCGGTTCCGCCCGCGCGACCGGCCCGGTCCGCGGTGCCACGCCGGCGCTCGCCGGCGCTCGCCGCACTCCGCTCACCCGATCGCGTCGATCCGGATGACCGGATGGGCTGGGGAGCCGAGACCGGTTGGAGACTGTTGGTGTCGGTCACCGGATTCGGGGTGCGGCGGCGGTCGGCAGGCACACTGCGACCACTCGGTTTGCGCACCGACCGGGAGGGCTGCCAGCCGCTGTCGTCACCCGGCGCGGCGCCGGCACCTCTGGCCTTTCCCGATCCCCGCCGGGGCACCAGGGACGTCCTCTCCGAGGGAGACTCGGGTCGGCGCCCCACCGGCGACAACGGAGTTCCGACCAGGCCACGCGCACCGGTCCCGGCCGGCGACGCGGAGGCGTCTGGCCGGTACAGCGGACGAGCGGTCGTCATCGTCTCCTCGACCCGAGGTACAGCCAGGTCGCCGGGCCGGCCGCTGGCCCGCGACGCATCGGCGTCGACCTCGGCAGCCGCCCGCCGCTCCGGGGCCGCGAGCGCCCGGCCGCGGGCCGGAGCGGACGGCCCGTTCTGGCCGGACAGCCGGTCGGTCGGACCGGCCAACGAGTCCCTTGGTCCAGACACCCGATTCGCCGGCACCCGCCAGTCGCTCCCCGTCGCGGCCTCCACCGGCGATCGTCGCCGGGCCACCGGGAGCGGTCCGGAGAGCGGGTCCTGGCGGCCGGGGACCAGTCCGGCGATCCCGTTGGGCCCGTTGGGCGGGAGAGAACGGACGGCATCTCCGGTGCCGGGCAGGGGAGTCCGCCAGCCTGCAAGATCCGCTCCGCCGTCGCGGGGGTCCCGCGGACGATCCTGGCGGGAGCGCAGACGGTCCTGGCGGAAGTGTGGGGGCAGGCCCCCGGTGGCCGGACCCTGCCGGCCGACGATGAGGTCGGCGGATGCGAGGAACGCGCCGTTCCCGCCGGCGGCCTTACCCACGGAACCGCCGTTAACCCCGGAACCGCCGTTAACCCCGGAACCGCCGTTAACCCCGGAACCGCCGTTGACCCCGGAACCGCCGTTCGGGCCCCTTCTTCCCGGACCTGGGTCCCTGCCGGGACGACTCGACGCCGATCCCGGCAGATAGGCTTCCGCGCCCCCGAATCCGCGGGGCAGAGTTGATGAGGTCGCGCCCGGACCAGCGGATCCGCCGCTACCGGGACGGACCTCGCCGGCCTCCCGGTTCGGGGCGCCCGGGCCCGCTGCGGGCGTGCCCACACCGGGCAGTTGAACACGGGGCGAGCTGTGCCCGTTCCAGGGATCCGTCGAGGAGTATGCGGTTTGGGGCCCGGCAT
>NZ_CDWWXB010000016.1:12757-30210 GCF_977971855.1 Frankia sp. CoWAU3
AAGGCCGGGCCGGTGACCCGGCTCGGGGTGCCCGGCTGGCCCGGAACTCCCCTGAGGTCCGCCGGCGGCGTCGGAACGGCCCGGGACGGCAGCGCAGGAACCGGTCGGGCGGAGATCGGAAACCCACCGGTGAACGGGTCCGCGGAAGCCCCACCCCCCGGTCTCGTCCCGGAGGTGGTTCCCGCCGCCTCGCCGGCCCGTGGGGAACGGCCCATGTGCACCAGTCCCGACGGCGGACCGGTCGGGACCGGGTAGGCCTCCTGACCGGGTCCGCCCACCTGCAGGTCGGACGGCGTCGTAGCCGTCCTGGACACCGCGGACGGTGGCGGGAAGGCCGAGGGGAGGTAGGACGTCGGCCGGGACGCAGCCGGCGGCGGACCGGCGGAAACCCAAGGACCCCTGGGAACAGGAGGAGCAGGAGAAGCCACCGGAGCGGCGGATGACCCCGCCGGGGTGGACGGGCCCGCGGGAGCGGGGGGGGTCACCGAGATGCCCGGCGGGCGTCCACCGGCGGGTCCCGGCGCCGGACCGTCCCAGGTGGTGGTCACGTCGAAGGGATCGGCGGGACGCGCACCGCCGCCTGCCGGCGGCATGGCTGGTCGCGGTCCCGGCGCAGGCTCACGCCGGGACCAGGGGTTTGGATCCCAGGATGTGGGCGCGGGCTCACGGGAGACAGGACGGGCTGCCTGCTCGCCCACCCGCTCCACCGCGAAGAAATCGTCGTCACGACGGGAAGCAGCCGGGCGCCCCGTGGCACCGTTGCGGTCGGTGTCATAGTTCGTCACAGAACTATCACCCGCCTCCGGGTGCGGGCGCCGGGCGTCGGCGACGTTATCCCAGCTTCAGGCATCATGGCCGCTGAACCGCTGTATTTGATCATAGGGCGGCATCTCCTGCCCCCCTGGTCAGCACGATGCGGGCAGTCATCGTGTGGACGTGCGTCGGGTAAATGTGTGATCTGGTCACGCCGCCGGGTCCCCCGCCCAGCCGGACGAATGCACGTGGAGCAGCCTCGCTCCGGGAGGGGCGGTCTCGGGATGTGTCCCAGAGAATCGCACCGCCATGACCGCCCACCGATGCGCGAAGGACGTCCTATCACATCACCGACGAAAAAGCAATAGCACTCTCGTCCGTCGTCCCGTAGCTCATCCAGGCATCTGACAATAGTTCTATCAGTCCACTGTACACTGGTATTCGTCATCGCTTGTCACGGCAGGCGGCATAGATCTCCCGCACGATGCGCTGCGACGACTCGGACTGGACGTTGTCACTGAACCGCTGGTACTCCTCCTGGGTGTAGCCGGCTTCCAACTTCTCCAGCGTGCAGGTGCAATAGCCTTCGTTACCGTTGCTGACGTCAAGGCACGAGCTGAGATATGCCTGACGGACCTCCGGGGAGTAACGGCCCTTCTCCGCCGCGGCCGGGCCGGTCGCGGTCCCGGAGTCCGATCCACCGCCGCCGAGGGCGAGGAATCCGATGACGCCGAGCCCGAGGCAGACGAGAACGACGGCGGCGCCGATCAGCAACGGCGGACGGTCGCGCACGCGCTGGACGAACGCGGTGACCCGTGCCGGCAGCCCGCCGGCCTCGTCGCGCCGAGCCGTCGCCCCGCGCCGAGCCGTCGATTCACGCCGAGCCGTCGCCCCGCGCCGGGAGATGGGCCCGGACGGTGCCCATCCACTGTCGTGCTCGTCGAACGACCCGGCGTACGGCCCCGGCTCGTCGTCCGGATCGTCGTCCCACCGCGATGTGCCGTCCGCCGCACCGCCGGCGGACGGGGCGTACGTCGCCGCCAGGCCCCCGACACGCCGGATCTCGCCGGTCGAGTCGCCGTCGCCCCAGGTCGTCTGCGCCGCGGCCGGCCCGGCGGAGGCAGCCACCGGATCGGCGGGATCCGCCGCACCCGCGCGGCGGGCCGGACCGGTCAGATCGCCCCACTCCGACGGCCCGTGCGGTGCAATGACGTCCGCAGCCGGTTCCCCCCACTGGCCGCGCTGGCCGGCGGGGCCGTAGGGTGCCAGCCCCCGCGCGTCCGGCTCTGACGGCGTGGCCACCACCCCGCCCATGGTGCGGGGTGGATCGGTGAGCGCCCCGCCCCAACTCGGCGGTGCCGGAGCCGCTTCCACGGCACCGGGTCCGGCACCGGGCCCGGCACCGGGCGACGAGCCGGCAGCACCGGGCGGCCCACCAAACGAACCGCCCTGCGTTCCTACCTCGGACCCGGCCCGACCGGACCCGGGCTTCCCGGCCGGACCGGCACCGAAGGCGGGCCCACCGGGATGGTTGCCGAAGCGCGCCGAGGCCGACGAACCAGCCGGCGGCGCTGCCGATGACGGCTGCCAGGTCTGGGCAGCCTCGTCCCAGACGTAGGCACCGTCGTCGCTGACCCAACGGCCGTGCTCGTCGAGGCGCATCTGTCGTCCTTCATGCCGGAGACGGACCGCTTCCAGGGTGCCATGTCGGGTAAGAGGCCGGATCGACCGGGTACCGCCGGTGGTGACACACCATGGGCACATCCGTCGAGCTCGCGCATCAGCGAGCGACACCTCACGCGACGGCTACCGCCTCGCGGGACGCCCGACGACCACGCATGACGTGCATCGTCGGTCACGGACCGGCGGTCACCATGATCTCCGCCTTCTGGAACTCCTTCAAAGTTGCGTATCCCGTCGTCGCCATTGCCGTACGCAGACCGCCGGCCAGGTTGAGGACACCTGTTCTGGTCGCCGTGCCCGGACCGGTCACGATCTGCGCGAGCGTCCCGGTCGGGGTCACCGGCGACCAGCGTCCCCGCGGCAGGTCGGAGTGCAGCACGTCCATCGGCCAGACCCCGCCCTGGCCCGGGGCCTCCCGTGCAGCCGCGAGCGCCGCGTCCACCATGACCGCGTCCGCGCCGCAGGCCACCGCCTTCGCGACGTCGCCGCCAGTCCGAAGATCACCATGCACGACGACGTGGACGTAGCGGCCGCCCGACTCGTCGAGATAACGCATGCGCGCACCGGCCGCATCCGCGATCGCGGTGGCGAGCGGCACGCCGACCCCGAGCTCGTCCCGGGTGCGGTCACCGAAGCCGGACCCGACGCCCACGATGACACCGGCCGCCCCGGTGCGCATGAGGTGCAGTGCGGTGGAGAACGACGCGCACCCGCCGACCAGCACCGGGATGTCCAGCTGGCCGATGAACCGTTTGAGGTTGAGCGGCTCGCTGCGGCGGGACTGATGCTCCGCCGAGACCGCCGTACCGTGGATGACGAGCAGATCGATCCCGGCGGCCAGCACGTGCGGGCACAGGGCCCTGACCTTCTGCGGACGCAGCGCCGCGGCCACGACCACCCCCGCGTCCCGAAGCTCGGTGAGACGCTGCGCGATCAGCCCCGGCTGGACCGGCGCGGAGTACAACGCGCGCAGCCGCTCGGTCGCCGCGTCCGGGCCCTGGGCGGCCCCGATCTTGCTGAGCTCGGCGATGTGGTTCTCCGGCTCCTCGTACCGGGTCCATAGCCCCTCGATGTGCAGAACACCGAGACCACCGAGCCGGCCGAGCGCGATCACCGACGCGGGTGAGGTCACCGCGTCGGCCGGAGCGGCCACCAGCGGCAGGTCGAACCGGTAGGCGTCGATCTCCCAGGCGAGCGAGACGTCCGCCGGGTCACGGGTCCGACGGGACGGAATGATGCCGACGGCGTCGAGACCATACGCGATCCGCGCGCTCTTGCCGATGCCGATCTCGACCTCTGCCACTGCTGGCGCCTCCTGATTGGGCCGGCGGGCTCGTGCCGACCGGAAAACTGACGTATCTGCTCCACGACTGACCGAACATCCCGGTGACCATCCGATCGGGTGGCCACCGGCTCGTCCCACCCTGCCGAGGTGACCGCGCCCGAGACACGACGGCCGTCACCGGCCTGGGGACGGCCCGGCGACGGCCTGGTCGGTCGCGCGACGCGACGGCGTCAGCGCGCGGAGTTGTAGTTCGGCGCCTCGACGGTCATCTGGATGTCGTGGGGGTGGCTCTCGATCAGCCCCGCCGAGGTAATACGGATCAGCTGCGCCTCGTCCTGCATCCGCCGGATGGTGGGCGAGCCGGTGTAGCCCATCGCCGCCCGCAGACCGCCGACCAGCTGATGGGCCACGGCCGCCAGCGGACCCCGGTAGGGCACCTGGCCCTCGACGCCCTCGGGAACCAGCTTGTCATCGGAGAGCACGTCGTCCTGGAAGTACCGATCCTTCGAGTACGACCGCGCGCCGCCGCGGCTACGCATGGCGCCGAGTGAGCCCATACCCCGGTAAGCCTTGTACTGCTTGCCGTTGATGAAGATCAACTCTCCCGGGCTCTCGTCGACACCGGCCAGCAGGCTGCCCAGCATGACCGTGTCGGCGCCGACGGCGATGGCCTTCGCGATGTCACCCGAGTACTGCAGGCCGCCGTCGCCGATCACCGGCACACCGTGCTCCCGGGCGATGCGCGATGCCTCGTAGATGGCCGTGACCTGGGGGACGCCGACGCCACTCACCACCCGGGTGGTACAGATCGAGCCGGGTCCGACCCCGACCTTGATGGCGTCCGCCCCGGCCGCGATCAGCGCCGCCGCGCCGGCCCCGGTCGCCACGTTGCCACCGATCACGTCGAGCGGCCGGCCGTCCACCCCGGTCGGCATGTCGGTCTTGATCCGGCGCACCACGTCGGGCACGGCTCGATGATGCCCGTGCGCGGTGTCCACGACGAGGAAGTCGACCCCGGCTGCGACGAGGACCTGGGCGCGCTTGTAGGCATCCTCCCCCACGCCGACGGCGGCGCCGACCATCAGCCGGCCGTCGGTGTCCTTGGTGGCGTGCGGGTACTGCTCCCGTTTGGTGAAGTCCTTGACGGTGATCAGACCGCGCAACCGGTCACGCTCGTCCACGATCGGCAGCTTCTCGACCTTGTGGCGGCGGAGCAGGGCGAGCGCGTCCTCCGGCGAGACGCCCACCGGTGCGGTGATCAGCGGCATCGGGGTCATGACGTCCTGCACTCGACGCGAGTAGTCCCGCTCGAAGCGGATGTCCCGGTTCGTCACGATGCCGACCAGCTGGCCGTCGGATTCCGTCACCGGGACACCCGAGATCCGGTACCGCGCCATGAGGACGTTCGCGTCCTCCAGGGTGGCGCCGGGCCCGCAGGTCACCGGCGCGGTGATCATCCCGGACTCGGAACGCTTCACCATGTCGACCTGCTGCGCCTGTTCGTCGATCGAGAGGTTGCGGTGCAACACCCCGACACCGCCCTGGCGCGCCATCGCGATGGCCATGCGGGCCTCGGTCACCGTGTCCATGGCCGACGACACCAATGGCACGGCGAGACCGATGTTCCGCGACAGGCGGGTCGTCGTGTCCGCCTCCGCCGGTACCAGATCGGAGGCAGCCGGAAGCAGCAGCACGTCGTCGAAGGTCAGCCCGAGCATCGCCAGCTTCGGCGGTACCGCGGCGGCCTCGGCTCCCAGCAGGTCGGGACGCGCGCCGACGTGGGTGCCCACCCCGGCCGGCAACGTGAAATCGGTGGCGAGGGGACCGTTCATGGCACCTTCCATTCCGCGTTGACCGAGGCCGCGGACCCAGAGCGACGCCGCGGCACGAGCCCGCCCGCCGTCTTGGAGTGACGGGCCACGCGCAACGGCGGAAAATTCTACCTACTACCAGAACCGGGTTACCAGAACTGGGCTACCAGAATCGGGCACCGAGCGGCGGCACGGACTCCATCGTAGAGGTCACCGGCACCTGTCGGCGGTTCCGGCGTGACCGACATCGCCATGGATGACATCTTCCTATACCACAGCACCGTCCAACCTGCCTGATCCGGACCCGCGCGCCCGGCAGAACAGCGGACCGACCACGACGGACCATGTCCAGAGGGCCGCACATCGGTGCCGAGACTCCGGATCGGGACCACTAAGCAGTCCGGGCAAGCGTAGCGTGGTCGTCGTGAGCGACGAGCCTGTCGACCCCTTCGCGGGCGACCCCGAGGATCCGGCTGTCGAGCTCGCGCGCCTCGACTCCGTTGACGACCTCGACCTGCTCGAACCGCTGTCCTTGCACGAGCGGGAGGAAGTCCTCGCCGAGCTGGGGGACCTCGACGTCTTCCGCACGCTGCTCGAGCCGCGCGGCTACCGCGGCCTTGTCGTCGACTGCGAGGGCTGCGCCGAGCCCCACTTCTTCGACTGGGACCTGCTGGTCGGCAACCTGCGCAACCTTCTCAACGAGGGGCGGACGAGAGTCCACGAGCCGGCGTTCGCGCCGGACCCGTCGTGCTACGTCAGCTGGGAGTACGCCCGCGGCTTCGCCGACGGGATCTACGAGGCGTCCGCCGCCTCGGAGGCGGACTCGCGCTGAGGCGGCCCCGCGTCGCCGCCTGGCCGGACACCCGGCCGGGTAGATCCCGCGTGCCGGGGATGACCTCGGCCGGGGTGGATGCCGCGCGCCGGCAGAGCGCGGCCGGCGGTGGCCACGCTAATTCCCGCTCAGGCCGTGTGACCAGCCGACCACCGGGGTAGGCGTTCGACCGTCAACAGAAGTTCCGCCGGACCTGCGGATCCGGCGCGGTCGGTCGGCCATGACGGAACACGGCGCCGGCCGGGAGTCCCGCGGCCGACTCGGACCCTGATCCGCCTGAGATCCCTGGACATCCAGGGACTTCCCGACCGTGTAGCGGCCGGGCGGAACGACCCGTGACGCAGGCTCACCCGGGTGAAATTTCAAGATCATCCAGAGGGTGGCCCAGTACTACGGTGAAGCGGCGGCGCTTGCCGCTCAGGTCGAAAGGGGGCTCAGACCGATGACCGACGTCCGACGACTTCCAGGCCCCGGCGCGGAAAAGTGGGAATGGCAGCTGCACGGGGCGTGCCGTGGTGAGAGCACGGAGCTCTTCTTCCACCCGGAGGGCGAACGGGGGCCGGCCAGAGCCGCCCGTGAGGCCGCGGCCAAGGCAGTCTGCGCCCGCTGCCCGGTCATCCGCGACTGCGGTGAGTACGCGCTGACCGCCCGGGAGCCCTATGGCGTATGGGGCGGGCTGAGCGAGTCCGAACGGGATGCGATCCTCACCGGCCGCTCCCGGCGGGGGGCCGCGAGACGTACCCCGGCCCGCCCCGGACTCGCACCGGCCTGCTGAAGGAGGGCCGCCGGGTGCCGATAGGCGGACGGGTCGGGATATCCGGTCCTGGTCTCCTGGATCACCCACGACGGGTGAGTGACCCGGCAGCGACCCAACGCGCCGACGGCCCAACGCGCCGGAGCCCGGTCGATCCTCGAGGACCGACCGGGCTCCGGACGTACCGGGGCCCGGGGACCGGGCCGCACCCGGCGGGGCCCCACGACGCCAATCCGGTCAGAAACCCGGACCCTGCGGGTGGCTGTGCCCGTGGCCGTGGCCGTGGCCGTCCTGGGGAGCGGGCTCCGCCGGCTTCTCGACGACCAGGCCCTCGGTGGTGATGAGCAGAGCCGCGATCGAGGCGGCGTTCGCCACCGCCGACCGGGTGACCTTGACCGGGTCGATGACGCCGGCCGCGATCAGATCGGTGTACTCGCCGGTGGCCGCGTTGTACCCACGACCCGGCTCGAGCTCCTTGACCTTGGAGACGATGACCGCGCCCTCCAGGCCAGCGTTGCGCGCGATCCACGACAGCGGGGCGTCGAGCGCGCAGCGCACGATCCGCACCCCGGCGAGCTCGTCCCCGGTGCGACCGAGCCCGTCATCGAGCACGGACGCCACGTGGGTGAGCGCGGAACCGCCGCCGGCGATGATGCCCTCCTCGATGGCCGCGCGGGTAGCCGACACGGCGTCTTCGAGGCGGTGCTTCTTCTCCTTGAGCTCCACCTCGGTGGCGGCGCCGACGCGGATGACCGCGACCCCACCGGAGAGCTTGGCCAACCGCTCCTGCAGCTTCTCGCGGTCCCAGTCGGAGTCGCTGACCTCGATCTCCTGCTTGAGCTGACGCACCCGATCGGCGATCGAGGAGGCCTCGCCAACCCCGTCAACGATGGTGGTGTTGTCCTTGTCCACCACGACCCGCCGGGCCCGGCCCAGGTCGGCCAACGTCACCGCGTCGAGGGAGAGACCGACCTCCGAGGCCACCACCTGGCCGCCGGTGAGCACGGCGATGTCCTGCAGCAGTGCCTTGCGGCGGTCCCCGAACCCGGGAGCCTTGACCGCGACGACCTGGAAGGTCTTGCGGATCGAGTTCACCACCAGGGTGGACAGGGCCTCGCCCTCGACCTCCTCGGCGATGATCAGTAGCGGCTTGCGCTCCTGGACGACCTGCTCCAGCACGGGCAGGATCTCGTTCAGCGCCGAGATCTTGCCCGGGTAGAGCAGGACGTAGGCGTCCTCGAGCACGGCCTCCTGGGCCTCGGCGTCCGTGACGAAGTACGGCGAGATGTAGCCCTTGTCGAACTGCATGCCCTCGGTCAGTTCAAGGTCCAGCCCGAGGGTCTGGCTCTCCTCGACCGTGATGACGCCGTCCTTGCCGATCTTGTCGATCGCCTCGGCGATCAGTTCCCCGACCTGCGGGTCCTGAGCGGAGATGGCGGCGACCTGGGCGATGGTCTCCTTCGAGTTGACCTCGATGGCCTGCTTCAGCAGTGCCGCGGAGACGGCCTCGACGGCGGCCTCGATGCCCAGCTTCAGCGTCAGTGGGGCGGCCCCCGCGGTCACCTGCTTGAGACCGAAGCGCACCATCTCCTGGGCTAGCACGGTCGCCGTCGTGGTGCCGTCGCCAGCCACGTCGTTGGTCTTGGTGGCGACTTCCTTCGCGAGCTGGGCGCCCAGGTTCTCGTAGGGGTCCTCCAGCTCGATCTCGCGCGCGATCGTCACCCCGTCATTGGTGATCGTCGCGGCGCCGTAGTGCTTGTCGATGACGACGTTGCGACCACGCGGGCCGATCGTCACCTTGACCGCGTTGGCCAGGGCGTTCACCCCGTGCTCGAGCGCGCGGCGGGCGTCCTCGTTGAACGTCAGAATCTTCGGCATACCTGGTTGTCCTCCCGACACCGAACACCGGTGAAAAACAGCAGGAGCGCGCCCCGCCGGCGAGCCCGGCGGAAACCGGGCGGCCGCCAGCGGGACGCACCCCTTGGTGCTACCGGCGAGCGACCTACTTCTCGATGATCGCGAGGACGTCGCGAGCGGAGAGCACAAGGTACTCCTCGCCCGAGTACTTGACCTCGGTGCCGCCGTACTTGCTGTAAAGCACCACGTCGCCGACCTTGACGTCGAGCGGGACGCGCTTGCCGTCCTCGAACCGACCCGGGCCGACCGCGAGAACGATGCCCTCCTGGGGCTTCTCCTTCGCCGTGTCCGGAATCACGATCCCGGACGCGGTGGTCTGCTCCGCATCGGAGGGCTGCACGACGATGCGGTCCTCGAGCGGCTTGATAGCAACCTTGGTGGCGGTCGTCACGATCGACCTCCCCCTTCCTGCGCTGGATGAGAGAGCGACCCTGGCGGCCTGCCGTCGCGGGTGAACAGGCGCCTGTTGTCGCTGGCACTCTCACGTGCCGAGTGCCAACTTAGCACCCGCGCCGCAGACGTCAACCAAGACGGTCGGATCTGTCAAGACGGCGGGAATTCGGGTCGTCCCGAGCGGGCTTGGCCAAGGCCCGGCTCTCCTTCGCGACGGCCCGTTCCCGCCGGTCGGCGCCCGGCGCCAGGAGGCCCCATGAGCACATGAGCACCCTGGGACATGGGAAGCACCATGAGGACATGGGGGCACCATGAGGACATGATCTGGATGTGGGAGGCCAAGGCGGCGCCCGGCCGGGCGAGCGGCCTGCGGGACTGGGCGATCGATGCGCTCGCGGGGCGGGACGGCGAGGTCTACGTCAGCAGCCAACGGGGCGAGGATCTCGTCGTCATCATGCTGCGGACGCCGCCCGATGCGGGCATGTCCGCACAGACCACCGGGGACACCCGCTGTCCGCTGCCGAAGCCACCGGCCGAGCTGGCGAACGGCGATCCGCATACCTGGCAGTTCGAGCAGGTACACCCGCCGCACTGATCGGCCGGGCCCGGCACTGCCGCGTCCGGGCCGTGTCCGGCACTGCCGCGTCCGGGCCGGGTCCGGCACCCGGCCAGGGCCGGACCACCCAGAGGCCGAACCACCCATCGGAAAGGGACCGCCAAGCGGAACAGGACTACCCGTCGGACGGGGCCGACTGACCGGGGCACGTCCCGTCCGGTGCGCACGCCATCCCAATGTCCCGCGCGTCGATCTCCCGCCTGGCGGCGTCGCAGGCGGCCGCTCCGTGCGTGGGGTCCACAGCAAGCATGTGGGCAGCGACACGCCGCAACAGATCGATGAAGGTCACCCGTTCCGCCGGAGTCAGCGGGGAGAGCACGTGCTGATCGACGAGAAGCCGATCCTCCTGGCTGGCCCGGTACAACTGGACCCCGTGCTCGGTCGCGATGATGATCCGGGCCCGCCGGTCCGCGGGATCGGGGTGCCGCTCAACCAGGCCGGCCCGCTCCAGATCATCGACCAGGCGGACCATCACCGTCCGGTCGATGCCGAACCGACGGGCCACCTCGATCTGGTTGCGCGCCTCACCCTCGACCGCGGCACCGAGAACGTGCAGCCCACGCAGCCCGCCGGGCACCCGGCCGACGGCGGCGGCCGAAGCGGCCGCATAGCCGTACCGCACCTGCCCCAATAGCCAGCCGAGGTCCTTCCCCGGGCCGTCGGGGAGGCTCTCCGGCCCCGGGGGAAGCCCGGCGGCCACCGCCGCGTCGCTCACCCTCACAAGGTACAGGCCCACAGAGGAATAATCTACCGCGATATAAGTGCTTAAGTAGACAATCTACTGTTAAGATGTTCCATGAATCCAATCTTCCCGTCAAAGAAGATCGATCATATTGATGATCGAATAATGATGGAGGGTTCCCCCGATGCCGCACCTGCTGCACGTCGACTCGAGCCTCGCCACCGAGAGCTCGACGTCCCGATCGATCGCCACCATCTTCGCCGAGGCCTGGCGCGAGGCGCACCCAGACGGGATCATCACCTATCGTGATCTGTCTGTCACCCCTCCTCCGCACCTGGACTGGGCGACCGTGTCGGCGAGGTTCACCCCGCCCGAGCAGCTCTCGGCGGAGCAGGCCGAGGCGGTCAAGAAAGGAGAGGAGCTGATCGCCGAGGTGGAGGCGGCAGACGAGTACCTGCTGTCGGTACCGATGTACAACTACGCGGTGCCGTCGACGTTCAAGGCGTGGATCGACCAGATCATCGTCATGGGACGCACGGTGCGGCAGGCTCCGGACGACAGCGCCCTCACCGGCAAGAAGGTGACGGTGGTCACCGCCCAGGGCGGGTCCTACGGGCCAGGCACACCCAAGGAAGGCTGGGATCACCAGCAGCCCTACGTGGCACACATCCTGGCGGCACTCGGCGCCACGGACATCGAGTTCATCCGCGTCGAGATGACGCTCGCCCCGGTGAATCCGGCGCTGGCCGAGTTCATCGACCTGTTCCAGCACTCCAAGGCGGAGGCGGCGGCCGCGGCTCGGCTACGCGCCTCCGTCTGAGCCGTCCGCCCCACCCGTCGCGCGCCCGGCCGTCCGTAGACAGGCCGGGACGCCGGCGGGATACGAGGAGAGGACGGCTGGCCGGGCTGTACCGCCTGGTGGCGGTGGGGTCAGGCGGGTGTCAGGGCTCGACCCGAGAGGTGATGAGCAACGTCGCCTCGGCGCGGTCGAGCAGCTCCGCGTAACCAACGGTGTCGATCTTCCGGACCCGCATCACGTAGGCATCTCCACCGGAAGGCTGGTAGTAACCGCGGCGCAGCCCAATGTCGACAAAGCCAAGCCGGCTGTAGAGGGCACGGGCCGCCTGGTTGTCGGTGCGGACCTCCAGCCCACAGTTGCGGGCACCCGCCCGCCGGGCGTCGCGCAGCAGGGCGATCATCAGACGGGCGCCCACCCCCCGCCCGCGCATCCGGGGCACGACGCCGATCGTCTGGATGTAGGCGCCGTCCTCGGCGAGCGCCAGCCCCGCATAACCGACGATCGCGGACGTGTCGTGCGTCGGGACGCCCTGTGGACGCCACAGCGCCGTCAGGTACCGCCGCTGCTCGCCCTGCGCGAGTTCGGACCAGAACAGCTCGGCCGTCCACGGATCGATGTCGAATACCGTCTGCTCCAGCTCCGCGACCATCGCCACGTGCCACCAGCGCATCGGAACCAGGAGCAGATCCGGCCCATCCGGACCGGCGGGGTGTGGTCGCGGCTGCGTCAAACCGTGACCGGCTTCGGTGTGTGCGGTTCGGTCGCGTCCGGCCGCCGCAGGTAGAGCGGGACGAGGGGCTGGGGAGCACGCCCGGCCAGCACGTCGGCCCCGGCGAGACCGACGAGCAGCTCTGGCCGGGGATAGCCGTCGTCCGGCTGACCTGCGCCGGGCGCGGGCACCTCCCCGGCGGTGGCATCGGCCGTGGTACCGGCGAGTTCGGCGAAGATCTCCGGGTAGAGCACCGTTCCCGGGCCGACGACGCGGTCGACACCGAGACCGCGCAGGAACCGGACGACGTCGGCCGGACGGCCAACGGCCGGATCGCCGACCCGCACCCCGTCGCGGTAACAGGCCCAGAAGACCTCGCGCCGACGGGCATCCGTCACGACGGCGACGGAGCCGCCGGTGGCGGCACCGATGGCATCCAGCGAGCACACCCCGTGCACCGGCACGCCTAGTGCGTCGGCGAAGGCGGCGACGGTCACCATCCCGACCCGCAAACTGGTGAACGGCCCGGGACCGGCGCCCACGACCACGGCGTCGAGATCGGTAGGGCGGGCACCCCCCTCAGCGAGCACCGCGCGCATCGACGGCGCCAGCAGCTCCCCGTGGCGACGGGCGTCGACGGTGACCATGACCGCTCGCGGCCACACGTGCACCCCGGGCGCGGCGCGCTCACCACCCGTCCCACTCACCGGCCGCGCGGGGTCGGACGACGTCAGCTCGGCGAGCGCAACCAAGCACGCTGCCGTGGATGTGTCAAGAGCCATCACCAGCACTCGTCCAGACTACGGATCGCCTCGCCGACCACGGCGGGCACCCACCCCACCACCATGGGGCCACCGATGTCACGCCGCGCGCGGCTGGTCGATGCGGGGAGTCTCAACTCACCGGCGCACGTGCGCGCAGCCGTTCGATCCAGCTGGCCCCGGACGGGACGAGGCGGACTATCCGAGTCTCCCCGACCTCGTCGGCACGTGGCCGGGAGATCACGATCTCCAAATGATCCGGCGTGAGACGTTCCGCGAGACCGGCACCCCACTCGACCACGGTGACCGAGGTGTCGACGTCGGCGTCGAGGTCGAGATCGTCGATCTCGGCGACTCCACCGAGCCGGTAGGCGTCCACGTGCACGAGGGGAATCCGCCCGTCCGGGTAGATCCGGGCAAGCACGAACGTCGGCGAGGTGACCGTTTCCCGCACGCCCAGCCCGGCCGCGATCCCCTGGGCCAGAACCGTCTTGCCCGCGCCGAGCGGGCCGGAGAGCACGAGCAGGTCCCCGGGTCGCAGCAGGGTAGCCAACCAGGCCCCGAACTCCCGCATGCGCTCCGCCGTGGATACCTCGACCGTGTTCATACGCCTTCCGTCGTCGCCTCGCTCCGGGGCCCGCGTGGGGAGACGGAGAATGCCTCGGACCGTGCCGACCGACCGGTCCGTCCCGACCGACCTGTCTGTGCCGACCGACCTGTCTGTGCCGACCGACCTGTCTGTGCCGACCCCGACCGCGGGCGCGGCATGGCACGTGGCGCCGTCGCCTGCCGTGCAATCTCCCGGATGGCGGCGTTCACCACGTCCGGGCGTTCCAACATGATGGCGTGCCCGGCGCCCTCCTCGACGATGAGCTCCGCCCGGGGCAACGCCTCCGCCAGGGTACGGCTGTGGGCGAGCGGGGTCATCAGGTCAGCGTCCCCGACGATGAGCACGGTCGGGATCTCCGCCAGTCGCTCGGCCGCCGCGAGCCGATCGTGGTCGAGCAGGGTGGGCAGGAACGCCGCAATGACCGGGATCGGGGTGTCCGCGACCATGGTCTCCAGGAAGGAGACCACCGACGGCGGCAGTTCCGTCGATCCGAACCCGATGCGCCGCGTCAGCTCCCACGACAGGTCGCTGCCCCGCCGCCAGGCACGTTCGAGCAGGCTCGGCGCGTGCCGCATACCGACCGCGAAACCCGGCAGAACGCGGCGGACCACCCCGGTCACCGACGCCGGCAGCCCGAAGGTCAGCCGGGCCAGCTCACCGGCGCTGGTGGCAAGCAGGGCCACCCCGACGATGCGGTCATCGAACAGTTCCGGGTGGGTGTCGGCCAGGCCCAGCACCGTCATGCCGCCCATCGAATGGCCCACCAGGATAATCGGCCCCCGGGGGACCCGCTCGGTGATCACCCGGAAGAGGTCGTCGGCGAGTGCGTCGATGGTGCAGTTCTTGGCCTCGGACGGCCCGGAACGCCCATGCGCCCGCTGATCGTAGAAGACCATCCGGCCGAGGTCCGTCAGCGCCCGCTGCTGCAGGATCCAGGAATCGGCCGTGACGCAGAACCCGTGGACGAACACCAGCGTCACCGGGGCGTCCGACGGGCCGGTCTCCTCGATATACAGCGGAACACCGTCCCCCGCGATCACGGTGGTGACCCAGCCCCCGATCGGCCCCATCCGCGCGTCGGACGCGAGATCAGCCGTCTCACGCCGACGGCGGATCATCCGCCGCTCGGCGACCAGGCCCGCCGCAACGGCGGCGGCGGCACCAACCACCCCGAGCGATCCCGTGGCCCGAGCCGTGCGGGAACCCGCGATCGCACCCACGGTCTTCGCCATCGGCGCCACCTCTCCTCGGTGCCTCTTCTGCACCGATGATGCACCCGGCCACGCCGGCCGACGGGCCCCCCGGCCGGGACGTGGGGGGCGTCGGCCGGGACCTGGGGACGTCGGATGCGCGGCCGGGGAAGCTCACCGGGCCTGTGCGCGGATCCCGTGCTCAGGCGAAGCCCGGCATCGGGAAGGCTGCGGTCAGCTCGGTGACCTGCTCCCGGACCCGGGTAATGGTCGCGGTGTCGCCGACCACGGCGGCCTTGACGACATCGTCGATCCAGCCGGCGAGCACCGGCATGTGACCGACCCCCAGACCACGGGTGGTGATGGCGGCGGTTCCCAGCCGGATACCGGACGGGTCGAAGGGCCTGCGCTGGTCGAAGGGCACCGCGTTGTAGTTCAGCTCGATCCCGGCCTGGTCGAGCGCCCGGGCCGCGGGCTTGCCACCGATGTCCCTGCCGGTCAGGTCGATCAGGATCAGATGGTTGTCGGTACCGCCGGTGACCAGATCGAAGCCCCGCTCCACCAGGGCCTCGGCCAGCGCGCGGGCGTTCGCCACGACCGCGTGCGCGTAGTCGCGGAACGCGGGTGCCGCCGCCTCGCGCAGTGCGACGGCGATCGCCGCGGTGGTGTGGTTGTGCGGCCCGCCCTGCAGGCCCGGGAACACCGCCTTGTCGATCGCGGTGGCATGCTCGGCGTCGGAGAGGAGCATCGCCCCGCGCGGGCCGCGCAACGTCTTGTGCGTGGTGGTGGAGATCACCGGGGCGTGCCCCACCGGCGAGGGGTGTGCCCCACCCGCGATCAGCCCGGCGATGTGCGCGATGTCCGCGACGAGCACCGCCCCGACCTCCCGCGCGATCGCGGCGAACCCCGGGAAGTCGATCGTCCGAGGGATCGCCGTACCGCCGCAGAAAATAATCCTGGGACGCTCGGCCAGGGCGAGGTCGCGCACCTCGTCCAGGTCGATGCGGCCGGTGTCGGCGCGCACGCCGTACCGGACACTGCGGAACCACGTGCCGGTCGCGGAGACACTCCAGCCGTGGGTCAGATGGCCGCCCATCGGCAGCGACAGGCCCATCACGGTGTCCCCCGGCTCGGCGAAGGCCAGATAGACGGCGAGGTTCGCCGGGGAACCCGAGTACGGCTGGACGTTGGCGTGCTCGACCCCGAACAGCGCCTTGGCACGGTCGACCGCAAGCGTCTCGATCGGATCGATGACCTGCTGGCCCTCGTAGTAACGCCGACCGACGTAGCCCTCGGAGTACTTGTTGGTCAGCACGGAGCCGGACGCCTCCAGCACCGCGGTAGAGACGTAGTTCTCCGACGCGATCAGCCTGACCGACGAGAACTGGCGCGTGGCTTCGGCCTCGACGAGACCAGCGAGTTCGGGATCGGCGACGGCGAGGTGGGGAATCGGTGGTTGATGCACCTTGACCTCCGGCAGGTCTGATCCGGCCGGGGGTGCCCAGGCGCGCGGCACCGTTCCGCTCGATCGCTCCCCGGTGGTCAGTTCCACCTCGATGCGCCAGTCACGACTCCGGGCCGAGTCTAGGGGATGAGCCCCGCCCCACGGCACCGGATCCACGCCGGTGCGACGCGTCGCGACGGCACCGGGCGTCGCGAAGACGACAAACGTCGTGAAGACGACAAGCCGGGCGCAGGCCACAGCACCGACGTCCACCGGACCGGGTGGGAGCGGGCCGACTACCGTGGAAGTGCCGCCCCGGCTGGATCGGCTGGATCGGCTGGGTCGAGAAGCCGGGAGCGGGCGGATCCAGTGGGATCAGATCGATCAGCGGGTGTGGACCGGAGGCGGAGATCGTGCGGCTGAGGTGGCACAGGAGCAAGGACATCCCGGCGAGCGCCGGCCGTCGTCTGACGGGCCCGGAGCGCGCCGCCGCACTGGGGGTGCCGGACGACACCGAGCCGGCCGAGGGCCCCGGCGCCGCGGCTCCGGCTCCGGTGCCGGCCGGGCCGGTGATGCTGACACTGACCACCCGCTCCCGCCTCGAGGAGGCCGAGCGCGAGGCCGCCGTCTCCCGTCCCGTGCGCCGGCGGATGGAGCGCGGCTCGCTCGGCGGCCACGTGTCGCCCACCGGCGGTCACGGTTCCGGCGGTGCCTGCGGCCCCGGCGGGTGCGGCTGAGCCCGCATCCCGCATCTTCGACTCGTCCGGCGCCGCCCGGCGGGCCGTCAGACGTAGCGGCGGGGGACCCGAGCCCCGACCCGGCTGACGATCTCGTAGTTGATGGTGCCCAGCGCCGCAGCCCAGTGGTCCGCGGTCGGTTCGCCGCGGTCACCGGGGCCGAAGAGCAACACCTCGTCGCCGGCCGCCACCTGGTCGTCACCCACGTCGAGGACGAACTGATCCATGCAGACCGTGCCGGCGATGCGTCGGCGCCGCCCGCCGAACAGCACCTCCGCGGTGTTCGTCGCGGACCTGGGGATGCCGTCGGCGTAGCCCAGCGGCACCACGGCGAGCGTCGTCTCGCGTGTTGTCGTGTACCGGTGCGCGTAGGAGACGCCGGTTCCCGCCGGTACCCGCTTGGTCAACGCGGCGTGCGTCGTCAGCGTCATCGCGGGGCGCAGGCCGAAGGCCGCCGGCGGCCCGACCTCCGGACCC
>NZ_CDWWXB010000016.1:30507-32530 GCF_977971855.1 Frankia sp. CoWAU3
GGTCGGACCAGGTCAAAATACGCATCCGGGCTGACCAGGGTAGCCGCCGAGTTCGCCAGATGCCGCACGGACGGGTGCAGCCCCGCCTTCGTGGCGATGTCGATCGCATCCCGGAAACGCCCGATCTGACCCTGCACCGTGGGATGCCCGGGGGCATCGGCGAACGCGAAGTGGCTCCACACACCGATCACCTCGATCACGCCCTCGGCCTCGAGCGCCGCCGCGGCGTCGCACAGCGCCGGCCAGTCGGCCTCCGTGGCTCCCGCCCGGCCGAGGCCCGTGTCCGCCTTGAGGTGCACCCGGGCGGTACGGCCGGTCCGCCGGGCCGCGGCGGCGGCCTCCTCGAGCGCCCAGCCCGCGGACGCGGACAGGTCGACATCCGCGGCGATGGCGGCGGCGAACGATTCACCGGGCGCCGCGAGCCAGGACAGCACCGGGACGGTGAACCCGGCCGCGCGCAGGGCGAGCGCCTCCTCGAGGAACGCCGTGCCGAGCCAGGTGGCCCCGCCCTCCAGAGCCGCCCGTGCGCACGGGATCATGCCGTGGCCGTAGCCGTCAGCCTTGACGACCGCCATAGTGGCGGCGTCGCCTGCCCGGGCGACGAGGGCGGCCACCGACGTGCGGACCGCGTCGAGATCGATGACGGCACAGGAACGAAGATCATTCCCGGCAGGAGGATCGGCTCGCTGTTCGGTCACGCCGTCACGCTACTCCGCGTGGCATCCGTCGCCGGTCGAGCAGGTCGCCGATGACCTGGGGCAGGAGGGCGGGCAGATCATTCGCTGCCAGCGGCACCGGGGCCCGCTCGGCGGCCCGGCCGTGCAGATAGGCGCCGACCGCCCCGGCCGTCGCGGGGGCGAGCCCGGCGGCGAGCAGCGAGCCAATCAGGCCGGTCAGCACGTCACCGGTCCCGGCGGTCCCCAGCCATGCCGATCCGGTCGTGTTGACCAGCGCCGATCCATCCGGCCGCACGACGAGCGTGCGGGCGCCCTTGAGCAGGATCACCGCTCCCGTCGCCGCCGCGGCCCGCCGGAGAACGGCGAGCCGATCGTCGGCGAGTTCGGCTGCGGTGGCCTGCGCGTCCCGGCCAAGGGCGACCGAGACGAACCGCTGGAACTCGCCCTCATGCGGTGTGATCAGCACCGGCGCCGCCCGCTCGGCGACGGCGGGCCGCGCCGCGATGATCTCGGCAAGCGGGTCGAGGCCCCCCGCGTCGACCAGGACCGGAAGGTCCGTCGCCAGCAACGCCGTCAGCAGGGTACGGACCGCGGGTCCCGGCGCCAGGCCTGGGCCGATCGCCCAGGCCTGGACCCGGCCGGCGGCCAGCATCGTGTCGGCGTCACCGGCCTCGATGACGGTCACGACGGCCTCGGGATGCGCCATCCGCACGAAATCGCCGGCCCTGCTCACGACCGCGCCGACGGCCTCGCCCGCGACCTTCTCGGCGTGCCCCGCGGTCACTACCCGCAGGTACCCGGCGCCACCACGCAGCGCGCCGCCGACCGCGAGCACCGCGGCGCCCGGATAGGCGTCGCTGCCGGCGACGAGGCCGAGGACCCCGCGACTGTACTTGGACGCCGTCGGGCTGGGAACGGGCAATGCCGCGGCGACGTCGGCGTCGGCGAGAGCGCACAGGTCGGGTTCAGGCAGGTCCAGTCCGATGTCGACCAGCTCGACGGGACCGGTGTAGGCGGCACCGGGCATGAGCCACAGGCCGCGTTTGCGGGTACCGAAGGTGACGGTACTGCTCGCCCGGACCGCCGGCCCCGCGACGGCCCCGGTGTCCGCGTCCACCCCGCTGGGGACGTCGACCGCCACCGTCCGTTCGGGGGGTGCCAGAACGGCGAGCCGGGCGTACGGCTCGCGCAGCCCGCCCCGGCCCCCGATGCCGAGCAACCCGTCCAGCACCAGATCGGCGGCGGCGAACAGGATACGCAGCCGCTCATCGTCGATCGGCTGCCCCGCACCCGCCGGACCGCCCGCGCCCACCACCGGACCCGGATGGTGCAGTCGGCCACCGGCC
>NZ_CDWWXB010000017.1:0-2265 GCF_977971855.1 Frankia sp. CoWAU3
ACGCGGCCCTGGGTGGCATCCGTGGACGTGGGCGAGTGGCGATGGGCGATGTCGGCGACGACCCGCATGTCCGCGCGCCATGCGTCCGGGGTGACGCGAACGCGCGTGTAACCTCGCCGGTCACCACGAAAATACCGGACATGCGGGTTGAGCCGGGCATTGTTCTGCCGGATGAAGTCCTCGCTGACGAGGAAGAAGGCCGAGCTGATCGAGGTGCAGACGAACTCCGTCGCGACGACCGGCGTCTCGGGCCGGTCGAAATCGACCCGGAGGTCGTTTACCCAGGCGCAGTGGATGTCACCGGAGAGCACCACCGGGTTGCGCACGCCGCTGTCGCGGATCTCCGACAGCAGCCGGGTCCGGTAGGGGCCGTACCCGTCGTTCTGATCCAGGTTGGCCAGCCGTGGTCCCTCGCCGAGGGGTAGCTGCCCGTTCAGCTGGGCCATCATCGTCTGCTGGGCGAGGACGTTCCAGCGGGTCCGTGACGTGGTCAGGCCGTCGCGCAACCAGCGTTCCTGGGCGGCGCCGGCCATCGTGCCGGCCGTGTTGTCCCGGCCCAGGGAGGCGAGCCCGATGCCCTGCGGGGAGTCGCCGGGCTGCCGGGTCCGGTACTGCCGGGTGTCCATGACGTTGAACGTCACCAGGTTCCCGAACACGAACCGCCGGTAGATCCGCATGTCGGGCGATCCCGGATTCAGCTCCGCGCGGATCGGCATGTGTTCGTAGTACGCCTGGTAGGCGGCGGCACGCTGGCGGGCGAACGCGGCAGGGTCCTGCCGTTGCTCCCCGGCGTCGCCTGCCTCGTCGATCAGTCCGGCGTAGTTGTTCTCGACCTCGTGATCGTCCCAGGTGACGACCCAGGGGGCCACGTGATGAGCGGCCTGCAGGGCAGGATCGGACTTGTACTGGCCGTACCGGTTGCGGTAGTCCGCCAGCGTCTGGAGCTGGTCCAGACCGAGCCGCTGCGGGGTGGTGTGCCGCCGGTCCGGGTAGTTGCTTTTCGGGTCGTACTCGTAGATGTAGTCGCCGACGTGGACGACGAGGTCCGGCGCGTCGGTGGCGATGCCGTCGAGAGCCGGCCAGTACCCGTTCTGGAAGTCCTGGCACGAGGCCAGCGCGAAGGTCAGGGCACCGCCGGTCGATTCCGGTTCCCTCCCAGGTGCCGCGGCCGTGCGGGTCCGGCCGACCGGACTGAGCACGGTGCCGGCACGGAACCGGTAGAAGTAGTCACGCTCCGGTGCGAGTCCGCGGACGTCAACGTGGACGGAATGCGCGAACGCCGTCTGCGCGGTCTGCGTGCCGGCGCGCACCACATCGCGGAAACCCTCGTCCGTCGCGATCTGCCAGTCGACCTCGATGTCCCGTGTGGGCATGCCGCCGCCCTCGGTCGGCCTCGGCGCGAGCCGGGTCCAGAGGATGACGCCGTCCGGCAACGGGTCGCCGCTGGCGACCCCGAGCCCGAAGACCCCGTCGGTGACGCCCGCGATCGGGGTGGGTGCCCGCAGGGTCGGCGCGGGGGCCGGGATCGAACCGCCGGAGCCGCCGCAGGCCGCCAGGCTCGCCCCGCCCAGCGCGGCGCCCCCCAGCCCGAGGCCGCCGAGCAGGACGGCACGGCGACGTGGATCGGCCCCCGGGTTCGTCCCGTGGCCGGACCGGGCGGCGGCGCGAGGACCGGTGCCCGGATCGGCGCGTGCCGACGGATCGGTGCCGGCCGACGGATCGGTGCCGGCCGGTCGACCAGTCTGACCGGTGGCGGCTGACGGCGAGCCGGTGGCGGCTGACGGCGAGGGCGCCCGCGGGAATCGGCGGGAACGCGGGGAGCCGGCTGCGGCGTCACGGGTCACAACTGGATGAGAGTAGTGGAAACGGATGAACTCGCGGCCCGTTCACAGCGGATCCCCCACGCCGGGGGTCAGCCGAGATGGACCTCCCGGCGGCCGGGGTCGCGCAGATCCGTCCCGGCCGCCAGCCACCGTTGGTGCAGCGAGTCCGGGCCGTGCACCCGCTTGTAGGCGGACTCGTTGGGGGTCATCGGAAGCAGGGGGAGAAAGCGGACGGGTGCGAGCCCGGTGGCGAGATCGGGGATGAGCCCGCCGGGCTCGCCGACGAGCACCGCGGTGAACGGGGCGCCGTCCCAGAGCGGTTCCCCGAGATCCAGGCCGGACCCGGGAGCCACCGGACGGCCCTCGACCGTCGGGACGGCGGCCAGCACGGCCAACCGCCGCAGCACGCTGTCGCGCCGCCCGCGCAGGGACAGCACGAGTT
>NZ_CDWWXB010000017.1:2569-3553 GCF_977971855.1 Frankia sp. CoWAU3
CGGGGTCGCGCACGGTCGTCGCCGCCGCCGTCATCGGCTCCCGGGACATACCCAGGGTGAGATAGCGGATGACGCCCGCCTGGTCCGGCCCGAACCGCAGCACCTCGATCTGGTCGGTGCCGAGGAACGTGACCGCGGCTCGACCGGTGTCCGGTCCGAAGAGCGCCGCAGCATGCTCCTCGACCGATCGCAGGATCGCGCTGCCGCTCACCAGGCCGATGCCCCGCCACGTTGTTCCATACCTGCGATCGTATGGTCGGCAGTTATCCCGGGAACCGTCGTGGCCGGTGCGGGAGTTATCGTGGTGCGACGTTGGAGGGGTTCATGGCACAGGTGCTGACCAAGGGCGGCAACGCCGCGTTGCCCACTACCGACGTCCGGGTCGAGATCGCCTCGTCGAGTCCGCTGGACATCGCGGCGATCCTGGTGACCATCCACGGCAAGGTGCGCACCGACGACGACTTCGTCTTTTTCAACCAGCCGACGGGTCCCGGGGTGCGTCTCGTACCGCCGTCCGCGCTGGAGTGCACGTTGGCCGCGGTCCCGCCGGAGATGGACAAGGTGGTCGTCACCGGGAGTCTCGACGGCAGCGGGCCGGCGACCTTCGCCGCCCTGCGCGGCCTGAGCATCGTGGTGCGGGACGCGCGTGGCGGCGCCGAGCTCGTCCGCTTCGATCCGTCCGGGCTGAGCAGCGAGACGGCGCTGATTCTCGTCGAGCTCTACCGGCGCGCCGGGGCCTGGAAGGTGCGGGCGGTGGGCCAAGGCTACGCCTCGGGGCTGGCCGGCATCGCGACTGACTTCGGCATCACCGTCGACGACCCCGGCACCTCCGAGGCCGCGACGCAGGTCGTGCAGCTACCCGTGGCCCCGCCCCACCCGCAGGCCGCCCCGGCACCGTACGGCACGCCCCCGGGCGGCAGGCAGTGGGGACCGCCGCCCGCGCCGACCCCGGCGGGGGGCCCGCAGTGGGGGTCGCAGCCGGGT
>NZ_CDWWXB010000017.1:3980-7922 GCF_977971855.1 Frankia sp. CoWAU3
AGGGCGGCCGGGTGAACCTGGACAAGGGGCGGGTATCGCTCACCAAGGGGCAGAGCGTCTCGCTGGTGAAGACCGGCGCGCCGCCGCTCACCCGGGTCCGGATGGGCCTTGGGTGGGATCCGGCCCAGCACGGGAAGTCGATCGACCTCGACGCGTCCTGCATCCTGTTCGATGAGCGCGGCAAGGACGTCGACAAGGTCTGGTTCATGTCCAAGAAAGGCGCCCGGGGAGCCGTGCGCCACTCCGGGGACAACCTGACGGGCCATGGCGAAGGGGACGACGAGACAATCTTGGTCGATCTCGGAGCCCTGCCGGGGAACGTCGTCACTCTGATCTTCACGGTCAACAGTTTCCAGGGACAGACCTTCGTCGAGGTGCGTAACGCCTACTGCCGGTTGTATGACGATCTCACCGGGCAGGAGCTCGTCCGGTTCGACCTGTCTGACTCCAAGCCGTCCACCGGACTGGTGATGTGCCGGGTGCAGCGCGACCGCGGGGCTCCCACCTGGTCGATGACGGCGATCGGGGAGTTTCACGACGGCAAGACCGTCCGCGCCATGGTCAATCCGTCGAGGCAGTACCTGTAGGCAGTACCGGTAGGCAGGATCTGTAGGCAGTGCCGGTAGGCCGATCCCCGGTCCCGGAACGCCGGGCGGTTTGCCGGCGGCCCGCGCGATGGTGTTGATCCGGCCGACCTCTCCGGGTTGTGGGATGTCCCGGGCCGGGTAACCTCCGGCCGTGAACAGGTCTGCAGCGCCGTCGTGGGCCGGTGTGTTGCACTTCGCAGGCATCGCCCGGTGATGGGCATGGTCTCCCGCCCGGCCCCGTCCCGCGTCTACTGCCGCCGGCTGGCGGGCCTGCTCGTCCTGGACCCGAACGGCGACCAGGTCGGCAGGGTGCGCGATGTGATCGCGACGCTGCGACTCGGGCATGAGCCGCCCCGCGTCCTGGGCCTGGCCGTCGAGGTCCAACGCCGACCGATCTTCGTGCCGATGAGCCGGGTCACCGGGGTGGAGTCGGGCGCGGTGGTGCTGTCCTCGGCCCGGCTGAGCTGGCGGCGTTTCCAACAGCGCCCGAACGAGACCCGGGCGCTCGGCGAGCTGCTCGACCGGCGGGTGACGCTCATCTCGTCCGGTGTCGAGGTGACCGTCGTCGACGCCGCGATCGAACTGGTCCGCGGCGGCGACTGGGTGCTCGACCAGGTGGCGGTGCGGGTCGGCCGGGGCCGGCGCGGCGAGGTGAAGACGGTTGCCTGGGACGAGGTCACCGGCTTCTCGCTGCCCGAGGAGGGGCAGGGGGCCGCGAACCTGCTCGCTGCGTTCGAGAAGCTGCGGCCCGCCGACCTCGCGTCGCTGCTGCATGACCTGTCCGAGAAACGGCGCGCGGAGGTCGCCGCCGCCCTTGACGACGAGCGGCTTGCCGACGTCCTCGAGGAGCTGCCGGAGGACGAGCAGGTCGAGCTGCTCGGGGGACTCGCCGACGAGCGGGCCGCCGACGTGCTGGAGGCGATGGGCCCCGACGACGCGGCGGACCTGCTGGGCGAGCTGCCCGCCGACGACGCGGAGCGTCTCCTGCGGCTGATGGAGCCCGACGAGGCCGCCGGCGTGCGCCGTCTGCTGCTCTACGCCGACGACACGGCCGGCGGCATGATGACCAGCGAGCCGGTCGTGCTCGCCCCGAACGCGACGGTCGCCGAGGCGCTGGCCCGCATCCGCGAACCCGAGCTTTCCCCGGCGCTCGCCGCGCAGGTCTACGTGGTGCGTCCGCCCTACGAGACGCCCACCGGCCGCTACCTCGGTCTCGCCCACTTCCAGCGGCTGCTGCGTGAGCCGCCGGCGACCCTGGTCGGTGGCGTGATCGACGTCGACATCGCCTCGCTGCGGCCGGAGACCCCGCTGGCCGAGGTCACCCGTCATCTGGCGTCCTACAACCTGGTGGCGGCACCGGTTCTCGACCGCGCCGGCCGGCTCGTCGGCGTCGTCACCGTCGACGACGTGCTCGACCACCTGCTTCCCGCGAACTGGCGGGAGCGACAGCTCGACGCGGACGTGGATGCGCGGGCGACCCCCGGGGCACTGACTCCGCCCGCCGCGGGCGACGTGGAACCAGGCTCCCGCGGTGAGGCGGGCAGCTCCCCGGCCGCCTCATGAGACGTCTGGGACGTCTGGGAGGTCTGGGAGGTCTGGGAGGTCTGGGACGCCGCCGGCCGCGAGGCGCCCGCCTCGATCAGCCGCGGCTGTCCCGGCGGTCCGCCCTGCGCTCCGCCTACGAGCCGGACGCCTTCGGGCGGATCGCGGAGCGGGTGGCGCGTTTCATCGGCACGGCCCGGTACCTCGTTGCGCAGAGCGTCGTGATTGTGCTGTGGGTCGCTTACAACATCATCGCCCCGCAGTCCGTCCGGTTCGATAATTTCCCGTTCATCTTTCTGACGTTGGTCCTGTCGCTGCAGGCCGCGTACGCGGCACCGCTCATCCTGCTGGCGCAGAACCGCCAAGACGACCGGGACCGCGCGAACCTCGCCCAGGACCGCGAGCAGACCATCCGTAACCGCGAGGACACCGAATACCTCGCCCGCGAACTGGCCGCGATGCGTATCACGATCGGCGAGCTCGCCACCCGGGACTTTCTGCGTTCGGAGCTGCGGGGGTTGCTCGCGGAGCTGGAGGGGCCGGACGGTGACCGGGCGAAGGACCGCGATCGGGAGCGCCGACGGCGGCGGGAGGGCGAGCGTTCGTTACGTCCGCCGTGATGATCGGGCCGGTGCGGCGGGCTGGTGCGAACGGCGGCCGCGCGCCGCACCGGCGGATACCCGGGTGCCTACCGCACGGTACCGCGGCAGAGCGTCAGCACCGCCATCGCGATCTCGACCCCACGAGGCCCCAGCTTGTCCGCCCAGATCGCGATGATTTCGTTCTCCCGGCCGTGCTGGATGCGAGGCCCGCCCTCGGCTGAGCGCAGCGCCTGGATCTGCTGGGACAGATCCCGCCGGGTCGCGACGAGATCACGCAGCTGAGCATCGATGTCATCGATGAGCTGTCGTCCCTCGTCGATCGAGGCGATGGCCGGCGCGGTGCTGGGGGCGTCGACGACGTTCTCCACAAGTGGGCCTTTCGGTCGGAGGCCCGGCGCACCCCAGGCCGAGACAACCCGGAGGCGGACCGGGCCTGGGTCTGGCGCTTGTGCCGCGTGAGATCAGCGGCGGAGCGGGGACCGTGCCCGGTCCCCATAAAACAGCCGTAGCGACGTGCCGTGGCATGCGAGTCGGCGGCACGTGAGTCGACTGCACTGCATGGCAAGAGCATGCCAGCCGCACGCCGATTCGTCCAGAAGCCTGATCTCTTGGGTACCCTCCACCCTGGCTCTTGGGTAACCCCCACCCCGACTAATCCCTCGCCTTGATTAACCCCTCGCCTTGACTCGGGCGGCGGCGCCCGAGCGGGCGTCCGGTAACCGAGGCGAGGCCGGTAGAGACTACAGAGTGAGTGATGGCGCAACTGGAGCTCACCGGCCTGCCCCGCCGGCTTTTTTCCTGCACGCCGTCGCGGCTGGCGGCCTTCGAGGACTGCCCCCGCCGGTACCGGATGACGTATCTGGACCGGCCGCGGCCGCCCAAGGGACCGCCCTGGGCGCACACCTCCTTCGGCGTCAGCGTGCACAACGCGCTGCGACGCTGGTGGGAGGGGCCGATCGAGCAACGGGTCCCACAGCGGGCCGCGGCGCTGTTGCGGTTGCTGTGGGTCGACGAAGGTTTCCGGGACGGTGAGCAGTCGTACCGGTGGCGCGAGCGCGGCGCGCGGATGGCGCATGACTATGTCGCGCACCTCGATCCGGCGGCCGAGCCGCGCGGGGTCGAGCGCTCGGTCGCGGCCCGTACCGAGGCGCTGGCCTTCTCCGGACGGGTGGACCGTCTCGACGACCGGGACGGGGAGCTGGTCGTCGTCG
>NZ_CDWWXB010000017.1:8228-14232 GCF_977971855.1 Frankia sp. CoWAU3
CGACGACGACGCGCGATCGTCCTCGGCGCTCGCGCTTTACGCTCTGGCCGCCGGGCGGATGCTGCGCCAACCATGCCGGCGGGTCGAGCTGCACCACGTGCCCAGTGGGCGGGTCGCGGCCGCCGAGCATACCGAGGCGAGCATCGCCCGGCACGTGCGGCGGGCGGAGTCGGTCGCGGCGGACGCCGTGCGCGCGACGGAGGCCCTGCGGGCGGGTGAGGATCCGCAACGGGCGTTTCCGCCGAGCCCCGGCCCCCTGTGCTCGTGGTGCGATTTCCGCAGCCACTGCCCCGAGGGGCAGGCAGCCGGCCCCGAACGCCAGCCCTGGGACGCCCTCGGCGACGAGGGCGACGAGGACTGAGGCATCGGCGTACCGGGGCGCCGGCGACCGGAGGGTCGGCCCGGACACCGGGGCGTCGGACACCGGGGCGTCGGACACCGGGCCGGGAGAGGCGTCATCATGAGACGGTGCCCGACCAGACCGCCACGCCCGCCCGGCTGCGGGTCTCCGCGAAGGCCGCGACCTTCACCGAATCGGTGATCCGGGAGATGACCCGGCTCGCTCTCGCGCACGACGCCGTGAACCTCGCGCAGGGCTTCCCCGACTTCGCCTGCCCGCCGCAGCTCAAGGAGGCGGCCAAGGCCGCCATCGACGCGGACGTGAACCAGTACGCCATCACGTGGGGAGCCGCGGAGTTCCGCGCCGCCGTTGCCGCGAAGGTGGCCGGAACCTACCCGGGCTGGTCGGTCGACCCCGACACCGAGATCTGTGTGACCTGCGGCTCCACCGAGGCGATGATCGCGGCGATGCTCGCGCTGGTCGACCCCGGCGACGAAGTGATCATGTTCGAGCCGTTCTACGAGAACTACGGCCCGGACGCGATCCTCTCCGGCGCCCGGCCGAAGCTCGTCCGCCTGCATGCCCCGGACTGGACGATCGACGAGGCGGAGCTGCGTGCGGCGTTCTCCGACCGCACCCGCGCCATCGTGCTGAACACCCCGCACAACCCGACCGGCAAGGTGCTGCGCCGCGCCGAGCTGGACCTCGTCGCCGAGCTCTGCCAGCGCCACGACGCGCTCGTGTTCACCGACGAGATCTACGAGCACATCCATTACCTGGGCCCGGGCGGCCACATCCCGCCGGCCACCGTTCCCGGGTTGGAGGACCGCACCGTCACCATCAATGCGCTGTCCAAGACCTACGCGGTGACCGGCTGGCGGGTCGGCTGGACGATTGCGCCCGCCGCCTACACCTCGGCGATCCGCAAGGTGCACGACTTCCTCACCGTCGGGGCGGCGGCACCGTTGCAGGCCGGCGGGGTGGCGGCGATGAACCTGCCGCAGACGTACTACGTCGATCTCGCCCGGCAGTACCAGGAACGGCGGGACCTGCTCTGCGCGGCCCTCGCCCGGACCGGCTTCACCTTCCGGGAACCGGACGGGGCGTACTACGTGATGTGCGACACCCGCGCGCTCGACCCGGCCGGTGACGACGTGGCTTTCGCTCACCGGCTGGTCACCGGGATCGGGGTCGCCACCGTTCCCGGCTCGTCGTTCTTCGCGGACCCGGCGGACGGCCGCCACATTATCCGGTTCGGCTTCCCCAAGAAACTCACGACCCTGGAGGCCGCGGCGCGGCGGCTTGCCCGTCTCACCCCGCCGGCTACCCCGGCTACCCCGGGTTGAGAGTTGTCCCAGGCGGCTGGGGCATCGGGTAGCCGCCTTCGGCCGCCCGGGCATGCCCCGCGTGCAGCTCCCGGTCCAGCGCTGTCAGCTGACCGTGTGTCCCGCCGCGCAGCGATCGGCCGGCCAGTCGCGGGCGAGCGGCCATCTCATCGGGCGACGGCGGCGCGTACCGCCCGCGCAGGTATTCCCCGATCCACCGGGCCTGGGCGGCCGCGAGCCGCGCGGGACCCGCGACATGGAACAGCCAGGGAACCTCGAGATCGAAGACCTCGCCGAAACGGGCTGAGCCAGTCCCGGCCGGACCTAGCCGCGCCGCCGGGCCGGTGAGCACCACGGCCTCGAAAACGCCGAGCGGGTGGGCTTCGCCATCCGGGTGGGGAGCGCCATGCACCTCAAAAGGCGGACCGAGCGCGGCGGCTCCGACCAGGCGCAACGTAGCGGGAGTCACGGCGACGACACGATCAGTCAGACCGTGCGTGGCGAGTTCGGCGAGGGACGGCGGCGGCGTGGGGCCCTCGGAGAACGCGGTGACGGTCAGCCCACCGTCGGCGAGTGTGATTGTCGCGGCGGCTCCGGTGGCATCGAGACCGAGGACGGCGACACGGGGAAGACCTGGCACGTCGGGGGACTCTAGCGGTGCGGTGATGGATCCCGCGCACTACGGTTGAAGACATGAGCGTTGTCAAGATCAACGTGTTGACCGTGCCCGCAGAGCTGCGAGACACCCTGGAGAAGCGGTTCGCCGGCCGCGCCGGGATGGTGGAGCAGGCCGACGGGTTTGAATGGTTCGAGCTGCTGCGCCCGATCGAGGGCACGGACACCTACCTCGTCTACACCCGTTGGCGTAGCGAGGAGGACTTCCAGAAGTGGCAGTCCTCGCAGGCGTTCGGTGAGGGCCACCGGCAGGCCGCGGCCGGTCAGGGCGCTCCTGCGGGCCACGGGGCCCCGGCGGGGGGGCAGGGTGCCCCCGCGGCCACCGCGGCCACGCTGTGGTCGTTTGAGGTGGTGCAGACCGCCGCCCCCGCCTCGAACTGACCCGCGCCCGGCGGCGCACACTGGATGAGACGAGTGGTACCCCCGGATCTACCGGGGTTGCGGATGGCTGGTCGGTGTCCGACTCAGGGTGATTGCGGAGTGGCCTCGGGGGCGCGTCGAGATTTTCGCCCGTCAAGTGTTGTGACGGATCGGTCACGCCCCCACACTGATCGGTGTGGCCCGAGTACTCGCTGTTGCGAATCAGAAGGGCGGCGTTGCCAAGACGACCTCCGTGTCGAGTCTCGGTGCCGCGCTGTGCGAGCTGGACCGTCGGGTCCTGCTGGTCGATCTCGACCCACAGGCATGTCTGACCTTTTCGCTCGGGCTGGATCCGGATGCCCTCGAACTGTCGGTGCACGACGTCCTGTTGGGACGGTTGTCCGCTGGCATCATCATCACCAGGACACCGGACGGCACCGATCTGCTGCCCGCGACCATCGAGCTGGCGGGTTGCGAGGCGGTGCTGCTGTCACGCACCGGGCGGGAGCACGCGCTGCGGCTTGCCCTCGCCGAGATCGTCGACGAGTACGACTTCATCCTCATCGACTGCCCGCCCTCCCTGGGCGTGCTCACCATCAACGGGTTGACGGCGGCGGACGAGGTCATCGTGCCGCTGCAGTGCGAGACGTTGTCCCACCGCGGCGTCGGCCAGCTGTTGGACACGGTGCACGACGTGCAGCGGCTGACCAATCCCGGCCTGCGGGTCCGCGGCGTGCTGCCGACCCTGTTCGACGGTCGCACGGCGCACTGCCGGGCGGTGCTCGCCGACGTCTCCGCCCGGTACGACATCGCGGTGCTGGCGCCGCCGGTAGCCCGCTCGGTGCGCTTCGCCGAGGCGCCGGGAACGGGGCGGTCCATCCTGACGACCGCGCGGCGCTCCAAGGGGGCCGAGGCCTACCGGTCGCATGCCCGTGCCATCGCCGGGGTTGCGGGGGTGGGCACTGCCGCCGGCATCGCCGGCATCGCTGACCCTGCCGGGACCGCGGTTGGACAGGCCGCCGAAACCGTTGACGGCCCGGGGACCACCTCGTCCGGTCGGCGGCAACGCCCTCGGGAGGGGGACGGCCAACCCGCGGGCATGCGGGACCATTCCCGTCCTCCGGTGCAGGTCGGCGAACCGACCTGCACCGGAGAGGTGCGGGTGTGAGCCGGCGGTGAACGAGCTCGGGCGGACACCCGGCCGGGTGCCGGGCGGGAGGCAGGCGCAGGACCGGGCGACGGCCGGGTTCGACCGGCTGCGTCCACGTGGCGCCCGGTCTCCCCTGGTCACTCCGGTTCGCGCGAGATCAACGGTGGGTCGCGACGCGCATGGAAAGCGTGCGTTGTACAGCGGCGTCCGCCCCGTGACACCGCCGAACACCAGCCTGACCGTCAGCTGCTCCCGATGCGGGCAGACCAGCTCCCTCGGCGCCTGGCACGCGCTGCGCGTCCTGACGCCGAGCGTCCATCTACCGCTGGTCCGACTCCGGCATCCCTCCTTGGTGCGCTGTCCCTCGTGCCGGCGGCTGAGCTGGGTCCGGCTGGGCCTGCATTTTCGGCCCGCGGGCTGACGACCCCCGCGGACCGGCGACCCCCGTGGGTATGCGGGGCCGGGGGCCGGGGTGTCAGGCCGACTCGGCTCGGGGCGGCGTGCCGGCGTCGGCGTCGGCCTCGGTGCCGTCGCCGGCCTCCCGCATCGTGCCCGCGGCGCGGCCACGGTTGCCGCGCCGCCGGCGCCGGCGGCGCGGCAACTCCTCGGCCTCGACGCCCGTCTCCGAGGCCAGGGCGGAGACGACGCGGGCGGTGCCGGTGTCCGTGTCGGTGCCGGTGTCCGTGTCGGTGTCCGTGTCGGTGAGCGGGGCGGTCCCGGTGAACTCGACCAGCCCGGTCTGCCCGGCACCGTCCACCACGGGTGCGCAGGCCTTCCGGCCGTCCTCGTCGACCGGGTCCGCCGGGTCCGCGGCGATGGCCAGCCCCGCACCCGCGGCCGCCGCACCACCGCCGCGGGTGCGCCGACGGGCGCGAGTCCGGGTCGGCACCGCCGCCGGCTCGGAACGGTCCTGGTCACGCCCGGTCCGCGAGCCGCGGCGCCCGCCGCGACCGGACTGCCCCAGATCCTCGATGTCCTCGGCCGCGAGCCCGGCGCGGGTCCGCGCCGCGTGCGGCAGGGTGCCCTTCGCGCCCGCCGGGATGCCGAGCGCCTCGTACAGGTGGGGGGAGGTGGAATAGGTTTCCACCGGGGCATCGAACGGCAGGGCGAGCGCCTTGTTGACGAGCGTCCACCGCGGCAGGTCGTCCCAGTCGACGAAGGTGATGGCCACCCCGCTCTCGCCCGCCCGACCGGTGCGGCCGATGCGGTGCAGATAGACGTTCTCGTCTTCGGGGCACTGGTAGTTGACCACGTGGGTGACACCGTTGATGTCGATGCCCCGGGCGGCCACGTCGGTGGCGACCAGGACGTCGACCTTGCCGGAGCGGAAGGCGCGCAGCGCCTGCTCGCGCTGGCCCTGGCCCAGGTCGCCGTGCACCGCCGCGGCCGCGAAGCCGCGCTTGGCGAGGTCCTCGGCGACCTTGTCCGCGGTGCGCCGGGTCCGCACGAACACCATGGCGAGCCCCCGGCCGCCGGCCTGCAGGACCCGGGCCAGCACCTCCATCTTGTCCAGCGCGTGGGCGCGGAAGACGTGCTGACGGGTGGTCGGGACCGTGCGCTCCTCATCCGGCTGTTCCGCGCGGACGTGCACGGGCCGCTTCATGAACCGCCGGGCCAGGGAGATGACCGGGCCGGGCATGGTCGCGGAGAACAGCATCGTCTGCCGCTCGGTCGGCAGCTGCGACATGATGCGCTCGACGTCCGGCAGGAAGCCGAGGTCGAGCATCTCGTCGGCCTCGTCGAGCACCAGGGTGCCGACGCCGGCCAGGTCGAGCACGTGCTGGCGGGCGAGGTCCAGCAGGCGGCCGGGCGTGCCGACGACGATGTCGACCCCGGCGCGCAGCGCGGACAGCTGCGGCTCGTAGGCACGCCCGCCGTAGACGGACAGCACCCGCAGGCCACGGCGGGCGCCGGCGCGGGTGACGTCCGCGGTCACCTGGACGCACAGCTCACGGGTGGGCACCACGACAAGGGCCTGCGGACGGCCGTCGGCACCCTCCTTGGCCGCCAGCACCGTCTGCACCACCGGGACGCCGAACGCGAGGGTCTTGCCGGTGCCGGTGCGGGCCTGCCCGATGATGTCGTTGCGGGCCAGGGCGAGTGGAAGCGTCAACTCCTGGATGGGGAAAGCGTGCACGATGCCCGCTTCGGTCA
>NZ_CDWWXB010000017.1:14612-20727 GCF_977971855.1 Frankia sp. CoWAU3
GCACGCCGAGCTCCGCGAAGGTCGGTGCCGCCGGGGACCCGGGGGTGGAGGGGATGGTTTGTGTCTCGTAGGGAGTCAGATCATCTGTGGGTACTTCAGCTGTGACGGACAGCGGGACGCTCCTGGTCTTCTCTGAGCGGTGTCTACGCTGAACCCGCTCGGGTGAGCCGCGCGGCGCCCGCGACCCGAAAATCCATGTGCCCCGGTGCCCTCGATGGCAACTCTGGGTGCACAGGTGACGAGGCGACGCCTGCTACACGGCGGCCGAGGTGACATAACGACCCCTGGCTGCCCCCAGCATAGCCGGTGTAACCCCGGGTGGGGGCTCCTTGGCAGGAGTGTTTGCCGACAGCGACTGCGGCGGGTGTCAGAATCGCGCCTGTGGCACAGACGACACGGACCCCGGCCGGCCCGGCGACACCCATCGCCATCACCGCCCCCGGTCAGGTAGGTGACTCTGACAATCGGGTGCCCCCGTCCCCGGATGCCGGACCCGCACCGACCGTGGACCAGGCGACCGTGGATCTGCTGGGCCTGCTCGCCTACGGCGAGCTGACCGCCTTCGAGCGCATGGCCACCGACGCGCGGATGTCACCGACCGTTGCCGACAAGATCGCCCTGGCGAAGATGGCCGCCGCCGAGTTCGCCCATTTCCAGGCCATCAGCGACGAGCTGGACTGGCTCGGCGTCGACCGGGAGCTCGCGATGGCCCCGTTCATCGCGCCACTGACCGCCTTCCACAACTCGACCGCCCCGGCCGACTGGCTGGAGAGCCTCGTGAAAGCCTACGTGGGGGACAACATCGCGGCGGACTTCTATCGCGAGATCGCGGCGCGGCTTCCGTCACCGTCACGCGAACTGGTTCTGAAGGTGCTCGACGACACCGGGCACGCAGCCTTCGCGGTCGAGCGGGTGCGCGCGGCGATCAGCGCCAACCCGACGGTGGCCGGGCGGCTGGCGCTGTGGGCCCGTCGGCTCGTCGGTGAGGCGCTCACGCAGGCCCAGCGGGTCGGGGTCGATCGCGACGCGCTCACCGGGCTGTTGGTCGGGGTTGGCGACCTGGAGGCGCTGGCGGCGATCTTCAACCGCATCATGGCGGCGCATGGCCGGCGGATGGCGGCACTGGGCCTGTCCGCCTGATCCGGGCCCGCCGACCGGCGCGGCGACGCCGGTCGGCTCCCCGGCGGACCGCTGCCGGTGGTCGGCCGGGACCTAGACGGCGCCGAAGCCCACTCGTCGAGTCGTGGTCGCGGCGATCTCCACATAGGCCAGCGACGCGATCGGCATTATCACCTGCCGGCCTTTGTCGTCGACGAGGGTCAGCACCCCGTTGTCGGCCTTGACCGCCTCATTCACCAGCGCGGCGACAGCCTCCGGGGACTGGCTGCTCTCCAGTACCAGCTCCCGACTGACCTGCCGGACGCCGATCTTGACCTCCACCCGATGACCTCCGCCTTCGTCGGACCTACCGTCGGCGGACGAGCGCCGCCGATCTTGGATCACCGCCCACACTATGGCTTCCGGGACTTCTCCACCGCGGCAGGGGCGGCGTGTTCGCTCCGGGCACATCCGCGCACCCGGCAAACGCTTGCCCGGTGCGCCCGTTACACCTGGTGCGCCGGACGACGTCAGCCGGCGGGGGGGACCTCCTTGTGCGGCTCCGTGTTCGTGCGCGCGGCATCCCGGTGCTCCTGGCGGGGGTAGCCGCCGATGCCGCGCCAGGCCAGCTCCACCATCGACTCGATGGCCCGTTCCTTTTCCACGGTGGCACCGCGGACCAGCCACCAGCGCGACGCCGTCTCGGCCAGCCCAACCAGCCCGACCGCGAGCAGGTCGGCCTCGTCCTGGGGCAGCCCGGTGTCGGCGACGATCGTCGCGGCGATGGCCCGCACGCACTGGGCGAAGGCGGTCTCGATGCGCTGGCGGACCGCGGGCTCGTTGCGCAGGTCCGACTCCAGCACGAGCTGGTGTGCCCCAGAGGGGTCGTTGACGAAGTCGAAGTACGCTCGGATGGACCGGGCGATGCGCGCGTGGTTGTCCGAGGTGGAGGCGAGCGCGTCCTGGACGCTCGTCACCAGCTGGGTGGCGTGCTCGTCGAGCAGCGCGAGATAGAGTTCGAGCTTGCCGGGGAAGTGCTGGTACAGCACCGGTTTGCTGACGCCGGCCCGCTCGGCGATCTCGTCCATCGCCGCTGCGTGGTAGCCCTGGGCGACGAAGACCTCGCGGGCGGCTCCCAGAAGCTGGAAGCGGCGCGCGGTGCGGGGGAGCCGGGGAGCCCTGCCCGGTCGTGCGTCGGGCGGGGCTGGCTCGGCGGTCACCGGCGCACCTCCTGGCTGATGGCGCACCTCCTGGTTGATGCGGTCAACAGTACCCGCGGGGTCCGACCGGCTGGCGTTCGTCGAAACGAAACCAGCCGGCCTGCTTGTCGCTCGCGCGGGGTGGCGCCGGGTCGCTGGTAGTCGGGTCAGCGGTAGTCGTCGTCCTCGTCGGTCTCGACCACGATGCTCTGCTCGACGACGTCGTACTCGTCGGCCTCGACGGGTGGCGCCGAAGGTAGCCAGCGCAGCGCCGGGCCGGCCGGACGTATCTCCCGGGCCTGCTCGACGGCGTCGGCGCCGGGCGCCTCGATCGGAAGATCGGATGCCGGAAGGTCGGTGGGTGCTCCCATGGGGACGTCCTCCTGCGCTCATCGTTATGGCGACCCGCTGGGGCGGGCGCCGGAAATGGACGATCCGAACCTGTCCGGGGTCCGGATCGCGATGTGCCCGGAACGGGTGGCCCTCACGCGCCATCGGCCGGGCCGGCCTCGTCACGGACGTGGCGGTGGCGTCCGTCACTCATCCCACTCCCCGCTCCCGCGCCGTTCCCGGCTCCGTGTCCCGCTCGCACCAGGCTTCCCGTCCTGGGTACGTTCCGCCCTCCTGCACATATATCCCCCGCCTATCCCCCGCCGGTCGTCGGTGTTCTCCGGTGTGTCTCCAGGGCGGCTGGCGTCCTGGAGATCTTCACCTGTTGATAGGTTCAAGCTTTTCGCCTGTCTGGCTTACTCGTGGGCTTCCGGTGGGACACCATAGGGGTACGTGACGTGAGGGGCGAACATGCGTGCGACCTGGAAGGGCGTGATCTCCTTCGGCCTGGTGTCCATCCCGGTGAGGCTCTACTCGGCGACCCAGGAACGGGATGTCGCGTTTCACCAGGTTAGACGGTCGGATGGGTCTCGTATCCGATACCGGAGAGTGGCGGAGGCCGACGGGGACGAGGTCAACTACGCCGACATTGCCAAGGGCTACGAGCTGCCGGACGGGGAGACCGTCGTACTCACCGACGAGGACTTCGCGAATCTCCCGCTGTCCACCTCCCGGGCGATCGACGTGCTGGAGTTCGTCCCGTTGGAGCAGGTCGACCCGATCTACTTCGCGAAGAGCTACTACGTCGAGCCCGACCGCACCGGCGCCAAACCCTACGTTCTTCTTCGTGACGCGCTGGCCGCATCGGGCCGTGTCGCGTTGGTGAAGATAGCCCTGCGGCAACGCGAGCAGCTCGCGACGCTCCGGGTGCGCGGCGGCGTCTTCGTCCTGGAGACCATGGTCTGGCCGGACGAGGTGCGGCAACCGGACTTTCCGTTCCTCGAGGAGGACGTCGCGGTGCGCCCGCAGGAGCTGTCGGTGGCTGCCTCGCTCATCCACACCCTGGCAGCCGACTTCGACCCCACCAGGTACACCGACAACTACCGTGAGGCCCTGCAGGCCGTGATCGACGCGAAGGTCGCCGGCCGCGAGGTTGTGGCCTCGCCGGGCGGGTCGGCTGGTGAGGCGGTCGGCGACCTCATGGCGGCGCTGCGCGCGAGCATAGCCGCCGCCCGCGCTGAACGGCCCGGCGAAGCGGCCGTGGCAGGTGGTGCGGCCGTGGCAGGTGGTGACGCGGGGCCCGCGGCTGCCGGGGTCACCGACAAGGGGCCCGACGACAAGGCGTCCGACGACAAGGCGTCCGATGGACGGCGGGGCGGCCGTACCTCCTCGGTCAAGGGTGCCTCGTCGGCCCCGGGCACGCGGTCGACCGCCCGGAAGACGCCGTCCTCGACGAAGAGCACCGCGAAGACGAACGCCGCCACGAAGACGTCGCCCGCCAAGACCTCCGCGGCCAAGACCTCCGCGGCCAAGGCCGCCTCCTCGAGGTCGGCCTCGAGGACGCCGACCTCGAAGACGCCCCCGACGCGGCGATCCGCCTGAGGAGCGGTCCTGGCGCGGGAGCCGGGGGCCGGTGGAGCCGGGGGCCGGTGGATACCGGGTGGTCAGTGACGGAAAGCGGTCAACGACAGAAGGCGGTTAGTGACGGAAGGCCTCCTTCGCCTTCTCCCCGGCGTTCTTGAGGTCGGCGACGCCGCGTTCTCCCCGGCCCTCCGCCTGCAGGTCCCGGTTCTCGGTGGCCTTGCCGGCCTGTTCCTTGGTCCGCCCGCGGAGCTCCCGCATCTTGTTCCTGACCTTGTCAGTGAAGGACACTGCACTCAACTCCTCACTGTATGTGCGGTGGGTCGGAAGAGGTCTACCCGTGGCAGCCGCGGGAACACTCCGGGGGCGCCGTGCGCTGCACCAGAGGGCCGGCCGTCGCGATGTCCGACGTGTACCCGTGATGAGGGACCTCCCGGCGGATGGCCCAAATCCGGCGACGCCGCGTCGCGCTGTGGCATCGTCGAAGGACGACACCGAACGCAAGGAGCAAGCGTGTCCCTTCCGCCCCTGGTCGACCCCGCCGAGGGGCTGACCGTCGACGAGATCCGCCGGTACTCTCGGCATCTGATCATTCCGGATGTCGCCATGGACGGCCAGAAGCGGCTGAAGAACGCCAGGGTGCTGGCGGTCGGTGCCGGTGGCCTCGGCTCGCCGACGCTGATGTACCTGGCCGCCGCCGGCGTCGGGACGCTAGGCATCGTCGAGTTCGACACCGTTGACGAGTCGAACCTGCAGCGTCAGATCATCCACGGTCAGTCCGACGTCGGCCGCTCGAAGGCGGAGTCGGCCCGCGACTCGGTTCGCAACATCAACCCGTACGTGAACGTCGTCCTGCACGAGACCCGGCTGGACGCCTCCAACGTCATGGAGATCTTCAGCGGGTACGACCTCATCGTCGACGGCACGGACAACTTCGCCACCCGTTACCTGGTCAACGACGCCGCGGTGCTGCTCGGCAAGCCCTACGTCTGGGGTTCGATCTACCGCTTCGACGGTCAGGCCAGCGTCTTCTGGGCCGAGCACGGACCGTGCTACCGCTGCCTCTACCCGGAGCCGCCGCCTCCCGGCATGGTCCCCTCCTGCGCCGAGGGCGGGGTGCTGGGTGTGCTGTGCGCCTCCATTGCCTCCATCCAGACCACCGAGGCCATCAAGGTGCTGACCGGGGTCGGTGATCCACTGGTCGGTCGGCTGATGGTGTATGACGCCCTGGAGATGACCTATCGGTTGATCAAGGTCCGCAAGGACCCGGAGTGCCCGTTGTGCGGGAAGAACCCGACGATCACCGAGCTGATCGACTACGAGGCGTTCTGCGGGGCGGTCTCGGAGGAGGCGCAGTTAGCCGCCGCCGGCTCGACGATCACTGCGGGCGAGCTCAAGAGCTGGCTGGATGCCGGCGAGCCGATCGAGCTCGTCGACGTCCGTGAGCCGGCCGAGTGGGAGATCGTCCGGATCCCCGGCGCGCGCCTGATCCCCAAGGGGGACCTGCCCGCGCATCTCTCCGAACTGCCGCAGCACCGTCGGGTGGTCGTCTACTGCAAGTCCGGGGTGCGCTCGGCCGACGCGCTCGCCACGCTGAAGGGCGCCGGCTTCTCCTCTGCCGTGCACGTCCAGGGTGGCGTGACCGCGTGGGCGATCCAGGTCGACAAGTCGCTGCCGGTCTACTGAGCCCGGACGAGTCCCACGGAGCCCGGACGAGTCCCACGGAGCCCGGATGAGCCCCAGGCCGCGGGCCCGGCGTGATGCGCCGCCGGCGAGTGTCTCCGCCGGGCTCGGTACCCGGATCTCGCTCGGCGGCGCGCCGGGTCCGCACGCCCTTGAGGTGCTGGATGCGGTGGCGCGCATCCCGCCGGGCAGGGTGATGACCTATGGCGACGTGGCCGAGTACG
>NZ_CDWWXB010000017.1:21098-26758 GCF_977971855.1 Frankia sp. CoWAU3
GGTGGCGACGACCCGGGCGCCCGCCCTCGCCAGTCGGCGGGCGCAGGCGGCACCGATGCCGGATCCCGCTCCGGTCAGGAGCGCGACCTTGTCGCTGCACTCGGTCATGACTAAGGACACTGCCACGTCCTGACGCGCACGCGTGAGAGGCCCCCCGAGTGTCCCGGTCGTCGAGTGTCCCGGTCGTCGCCACACCGCGGTCCCATCGCTGCCGCGCTACGGACGCCGACCCGCCGCGGAGCCGGCGGGGTTGGCTGGGTTGTCGGACCCACGTGATGTGCTTTGCCCGTGGTCGTCCTTCCTGCCCCCGCCCCCACCGCCCCGCGCCCCGGCTACCGGCTGATCGCCGCCCCGGTCGCGCCGCCGCGTCCGCTCGTCCTGGATGCGGCGCAGCGCGCGGTGGTCGAGCACGGCGTCGGGCCGCTGCTGGTGCTCGCCGGGCCCGGCACCGGGAAGACGGCCACGCTCGTCGAGGCGGTCGCCGCGCGGATCGAAGCCGGGACGGATCCGCGGTCGATCCTGGTCCTCACCTTCAGCCGGCGAGCCGCCGGAGAGCTGCGGGAGCGGATCACCGCACGGCTCGGTGCCGAGGGCGGGGCCGGCGGAGGTCCCGGGGCGTGGACGTTCCACGCCTGGTGCCTGGCGCTGCTGCGCGCGCACGAGCGGCCGGCCCCGCCGGGCGGGCTCCGGCTGCTGTCCGGCCCGGAGCAGGACAGTCGGCTGCGCGATCTCATCGAGGGTTCCCGCGAGGACGGCCGGCCGGTCTGGCCCGAGCCGCTCGTGGGTTGCCTGCGCACCCGCGGTTTCACCGAGGAGGTGCGGGCGCTGCTGGCCCGCGCCCGCGAGGTCGGGCTCGAACCGGTCGCGCTGGCGCAGCTCGCTCGGCGTACCGGCCGCCCGGACTGGGCCGCCCTCGCCGAGTTCTACGAGATGTACCTCGACGTGTTCGGATTCGAGGGGGCGGTCGACTACACCGATCTCGTCCACCGGGCCGTGGTCGTCGCCGAGAGTGCCGAGGGGGGCGCCTGGCTGCGTGGGCGCTACCGGCACGTCTTCGTCGACGAGTACCAGGACACCGATCCGGCTCAGGAACGCCTGCTGGGGGCGGTGGCCGGTGGTGGTGGCAACCTCGTCGTGCTGGGCGACCCGGACCAGTCGATCTACGCCTTCCGGGGGGCCGAGGTCGCCGGCCTGCTGGGCTTCCCGGCCCGGTTCCCCCGCCTCGACGGCGAGCCGGCGCCGATTGTCGCGCTGCGGCGCTGTCGGCGGATGGCCCCGGCCCCGCTGGCGGCGAGCCGGCACGTGGCCCGGCGGATCCCGGCCGCCGGGCTTCCGGTGGCTGCGATCCGGGCACACCGCGACCTCGTCGGGCGCGCCGACGCCGGGGCGGGCCAGGTGCAGGCCCGCACGTTTCCGGGCACCGGCGCGGAGGCCGAGTCGGTGGCCGACCTGCTCCGTCGCGAACATCTGGAGAACGGCGTCGCCTGGGACGCGATGGCGGTCCTGGTCCGCACGGCCGAGCGGATCGGCCGGTTGCGCCGCGTGCTGGCCGCCGCCGGCGTTCCGGTCAGCGCCGACGGTGACGACCTGCCGGTCGCCCAGGAGCCGGCCGCCGCCCTGCTCCTGCTGGCGCTGCGCTGCGCGGAGGATCCGGCCGGGGCGCTAACCGTCGACGCGGCGCGCACCCTGCTCACCTCGCCGCTCGGTGGAGCGGACCCGGCCGGGCTGCGGGCGCTGGGCCGGGCTCTGCGCACCTTCGAGCGCGACGCGGGGGCCGAGCATCCGGCGCCGTCGGCGGAGCTGTTGCGGGCGGCGGTCGCCGAGCCCGACCACTGGCTGGCGACGATCCCCGACGACCTGGCCGGTCCGGTCCGGCGGGTCGGCGGTCTGCTGCGGACGGCCGGTCAGGCGTTGCGGGACTCCTCGGGCGCCCCGCAGGACGCTCTGTGGGCGCTGTGGTCGGCGAGCGAGTGGCCGGCGCGGCTGCGACATGCCTCGGCGGCCGGGGGCGCTGCCGGGCGCGCGGCCGACCGTGACCTCGACGCCGTCGTGGCGCTCTTCGATGCCGTCACCCGGCTGGGCCAGCGGCGTGGGCCGGGCGGTGGCGTCGCGTCCCTGGTCGCGGAGCTCACCCGCCAGCAGATCGCCGGGGACGTCCTCAAGCCGGCCGGGGAGTCCGTGCGCCGCCGCGGGGTGCGGCTGCTGACCGCCCATCGCGCCAAGGGGCTCGAATGGGAGGTCGTCGTCGTCTGCGGAGTGCAGGACGGCACCTGGCCCGACCTGCGGGAGCGGCATTCGCTGCTCGGTGCGGAGCAGCTCGACGCGCCGTCCCGGGGCGGGTTGCGCCCGCCGCTGACCCGCCAGGACCTGCTCGCCGATGAACGTCGGCTGTTCTACGTCGCCCTGACCAGGGCGCGGCGCCGGCTGGTCGTCACCGCGGTGAACAGCCCCGAGGACGACGGCAGCCTGCCGAGCCGCTTCCTTGAGGAACTGGGGGTAGCGGTGGAGCACGTGCCCGGTCGCCCAGCCCGGCCGCTCACCCTGGTCGGCCTGGTCGCGACCCTGCGCCGGCTGGCGACGGAACCGGGCTCAAGCCCGGTGATGCGCTCCGCCGCGCAGGCCCGCCTCGCCGCGCTCGCCGCCGCACGGGACCAGGCGGGCCGGCCCCTGGTGCCGGCCGCGCACCCGGACACCTGGTGGGGGCTGCTCGACCCCACCACGTCGGATGTTCCTGTCGTCCCGGTGGCCGGGCCGATCCGGCTGTCCGGCTCCTCGCTGTCGAGCATCGGCGCCTGTTCTCTGCGGTGGTTCCTCGAGCACGAGGCGTACGCGGTCACCCCGGCCTCGACCGCGCAGGGATTCGGCAAGGTGGTGCACGCCCTGGCGGACGAGGTCACGACCGGGCGGACCCCGGCCGATCTCGCCGCGCTCGACGCCCGGCTGGACACGGTGTGGCAGCAGTTGGACTTCGACGCCCGCTGGCGCTCCGATCAGGAGCGTGCGGCCGCCCGCGAGGCGCTCGCCCGCTTCCTGGACTGGCACGCCGCCGAGCGCGGTCGGCGCGTGATCGACGCGGAGGTCAGGTTCTCCTGCGACCTACGGGTCGCCGGGCGGGACGTCCAGCTGCGCGGATTCATCGACCGGCTCGAACTGGACGGGGCCGGCCGGGTCCACGTCATAGACTTCAAGACCGGTCGGACCGCGGTCGCTCCCGCCGAGCTCGCCACCCACCCCCAGTTGGGCAGCTATCAGCTCGCCGTGCGGGCCGGCGCGCTCGACGATGTGCTCGCGGCCGCGGCGCCGGATCAGCCCGGGGCGGATCAGCCCCGGGCGGTGCCCGGCGGGGCGGAGCTCGTGCAGCTCCGGCGGGATGCCGGCGCTGCGGCGGCCGGTCCGCGGCTGCCGGGGGAGCGGCCTGGCCCGCCGGAGGTTCAGGCCCAGAGTGCGCTGCCTCCCGACGGCGTGACCTGGATGGACGAGGTGCTCGACGCGGCGGTGCGCACCATCGACGCCGAGGCGTTCCGGCCGACGCCCGGCGACCACTGCACGCTGTGCACCTTCCAGACGAGCTGCCCCGCGCGGCCCGAGGGACGTCAGGTGGTCGAGTGAACCCGCAGGTGGAGCAGCCGGGCGCGGGTGTCCACGTGACGATTCCCCGCCAGCCGTTCCTGCCCGGTTTCGACGGCGACGTCGACGGTGACCCGGCGGGCGGCGTCGCCGCTCCCCGGCTCGACCCGGATGACCTGCGCGACCTGCTGGAGGTCCCGTATACCGACGAGCAGATCGCCGCGGCCACTGCTCCGCTCGAACCGGGGATCATCATCGCGGGCGCGGGATCCGGCAAGACCTCGGTGATGGCCGCGCGGGTGGTCTGGCTCGTCGCCACCAGGCAGGTGCGGCCCGACCAGGTGCTCGGACTGACCTTTACGACGAAGGCAGCGGCGGAGCTGTCCGGTCGGGTGCGGCTGGCGTTGCGCAAGGCGTCGGCCGGGGCGGGCCCGGGTGGACCGGCCGCGGACGGCGAGGTGGATGGGGAGCCGACCGTCGCCACCTACCATGCCTTCGCCGGGCGGCTGGTCGTCGACAACGCCCTGCGGCTGGGGCTGGAGCCGGACCTCCAGCTGATCTCCGGCGCGGCCCGCTACCAGCTCGCCGCCCGGGTCGCCCGCTCCCACGGCGGGAAGGTGGAGGCGCTGACACGTTCGCTGGGCGCGCTCGTCGGCGAGCTCGTCGCGCTGGACGCCGAGATGAGCGAGCACCTGGTCGATCCGGCGGACCTCGTCGCGTTCGACGGCGCGCTGCTCGCCGAGATCGACGCGGCGCTGCGGCGCGCCGAGCAGCGGCGGGGCACCCGGGGCGTCCGCCGGGAGCTACGCCGCTGCTCGGCCGCCGCCCGGGGGCGCCGGGAGCTGGCCGCCCTGGTGGCGGAGTACCGGGCGGCCCGGCGGGAACGCGACGTCCTGGACTTTGGTGACCAGGTCACCTGTGCCGCGAGGCTCGCCGAGACCATGCCGGAGGTCGGTCGGGCCGAGCGGGCGCGGGCCGCTGTCGTCCTGCTCGACGAGTACCAGGACACCTCGGTGGCCCAGCGGCGGATGCTCACCGGCCTGTTCGGCGGCGGGCATCCGGTCACCGCCGTCGGCGACCCCTGCCAGGCGATCTACGGCTGGCGCGGGGCGTCGGTGGCGAACCTCGACCACTTCCCCACGCACTTCCCCGGGGCCGACGGCACGCCCGCGGCCGTCTACGAACTGTCGGTGAACCAGCGCAGCGGCGGCAGGCTGCTCCGCTTCGCCAACACCGTCGCCGCACAGCTGCGGGCCCGTCACCGCGTCGTCGAGCTCCGCCCGCGGCCCGACGTGGCTGACCAGGGCGAGGCAGTGGTCGCGTTGCACGTCAGCTGGGCCGACGAGGTGGCCTGGATCGCCGGCCAGCTCCGCCGGGTGGTCGACGCCGGCACCGCTCCCGGCGACATCGCCGTGCTGGTCCGGGCCCGTGGCGACATCCCCGCGCTGTTTACCGCGATGCAGGCGGCCGGGCTGCCCGTCGAGGTCGTCGGGCTGACCGGGCTGCTCATCGTCCCGGAGGTCGCCGAGATCGTGGCCATGCTGGAGGTGCTCGACTCGCCGACGGCGAACGCCGCGCTCGTTCGGCTGCTCACAGGGCCGCGGGTGCGGCTCGGCCCCCGGGATCTCGCCGCGCTCGGCCGCCACGCGCGTGAGGCGGCGCGGGTCCCGGAGCCGGTCGGCGATCCGGACCTGCCGGGACGGTCCGATCCACTTGCCGAGGCGGTCGCCGACGTCGACCCCGCCGACGTCGTCGCCCTGTCGGACGTCCTCGACGACCCCGGGCCGCAGATGTCCGCGCCGGGGCGCGCCCGGGTGCGTCGGCTTGCCGCCGAGATCGCCGCGCTGCGTGGGCACGTCGGCGAGGGCCTGCTCGACCTGCTGCACCGGGTGGTCGCGACGATCGGGCTGGACGTGGAGCTCACGGCGACCGAGGTGGCGGTGCGGGCCCGGCGCCAGGAGAACGTCGCGGCCTTCCTGGAGGTGGCCGCGGGCTTCACCGATCCCGACGGCACGAACTCCCTGCCCGCGTTCCTCGGATTCCTCCGGGCGGCGCGGGAGCACGAGCGGGGTCTCGACGTCGCCGGCCCGTCC
>NZ_CDWWXB010000017.1:27094-29862 GCF_977971855.1 Frankia sp. CoWAU3
GGGGCCGACGCGATCGCCCTGATGACAATGCATCGCTCCAAGGGCCTGGAATGGGAGGTCGTCGCCGTCCCAAACCTGACCAGCAAGGTGTTCCCCGACCTGACCGTGCGCGACCAGTGGACCACCTCGCCGGGCGTGCTGCCGATCCCGCTGCGCGGCGACGCCGGCGATCTGCCGGCGTTCACGGTCTGCGCCGAGAAGGCCGCCCTGGACGCCTTCCGGGCCGATGCCCGTCAGTACGCCGAGCGGGAGGAACGCCGGCTCGCCTACGTCGCGGTCACCCGGGCGAAGTCGCTGCTGTTCGCGAGCGGGCACTGGTGGGGGCCCACCCAGAAGACCCCACGCGGTGCCTCGGTGTTCCTCGACGAGCTCGCCGAGCACGCCCGCACCGGCGGTGGGCTGGTCGATGTCTGGGCGCCGGAGCCGGCGGAGCGTACCAACCCGGCGCTGGCGACGCCGGAACGGTTCGCCTGGCCGATCCCCTACGAGCCGGAGCCGTACGCCCGGCGCCTCGCCGCGGCCGAGGGGGTCGTGGCGCGGCTGGCCGCGCTGAGCGTACCGGGGGCGTCGGTGGAACCGGCCGGGGAACCGTTCGTCGACGGTCCGGCCGGGATGACGGCGGCCGAGCGCGCCCTGCTCGCCGAGCTCGACCGGGAGGCCCGGCTGCTGCTCGCCGAAGAACGCGCGGCACGCCTCGCGCGGACCGATGTCGCCCTGCCGGCGAGCCTCACCGCGTCCCAGATCGTCCGGCTGCGTGCGGACCCGGAGGCGTTCGCCCGGGAGCTGGTCCGGCCGCTGCCGCGCCGTCCGGTGGCCGCGGCCCGTCGCGGTACCCGGTTCCACGCCTGGGTTGAGGAGATTTTCGACTACCGTGCACTGATCGACACCGAGGATCTGCCCGGCGCGGCCGACGCGGAGCTCACCGACGACGATCTGCGCTCGCTGCAGCAGGCGTTTCTGCGTACCGCGTACGGTGCCCGGCGGCCGTTCGCGATCGAGGCACCCTTCGAGCTCCGCCTCGCCGGGCGGATCGTGCGCGGTCGCATCGACGCTGTCTACGACCTCGGCGGCGGTCGATGGGAGGTGGTCGATTGGAAGACCGGCCGGTCCGATGCCGACGATCTTCAGCTCGGGATCTATCGGCTGGCCTGGGCCCGCCTGCGGGGCGTCGACCTGAGTGCGGTCGACGCCGCCTTCCTGTACGTGCGTACCGGCGCCGTTGTCCGGCCCCCGACGTTGTCCGAGGAGGAGCTCGCCGACCTGCTCGCGAGTCCGAGCACCGGGCCCGCCGCGGGTCAGGCCCGCGGGTCGGCGAGGTCGACGGACAGCGCCAGGTGATCCGAGATGGGCACGCGGCGGGCCTGCACGGCGATGATCCTGCCTACCGGCCCGCGGGCCAGCACATGGTCGAGCTGCACCCGCGGGGAGTGCGCGGGGTAGGTGGGCGTCACCGCCAACCGGCGCCAGCGGGTGAGCGCGGCCGGTAGCCGGCCGGGCAGGTTCAGATCGCCCAGCAGGACCAGCGGCCCCGGGACGTCCGCGAGCCGGCGGGCCAGCCGGCGCAGCTGCACGGCGTTCCAGCCCGGCACGAACGACAGATGGGTGTTGACCACCGTCAGCGGGCCCCCGGCCGACTCCACCCGCGCGGCGATCGCGGCCCGCGGCTCGTCGTCGAGCATGATCAGACGTCCCCGCCTGCCCGGCCCCCCCGGTATCGCGATCGGGGACCGCACCGGCGCCCGGCCGAGGTCGATCACTCGCCACTCACGGACGGGCAGCCGGCTGATCAGAGCGATGCCGTACGCCGGCTCGTCGTCCCGGCGCTGCCCGTCAGCCGGCCGCCAGCCCACGCCGGGCGTGCCGAAGACGGTGGGGACGAACCGCCAGTCGTCGTCGCCGGCTCCGATCATCGCCGCCGCCTCTGCGGCGAGGTCCAGCCCACCCGATCGTGGCTGGTCGAGATCGACCTCCTGGAGCCCGAGGACGTCCACGCCGAGAGCGGAGACGGCCGCGGCGAAGCGGGCGGGCTCGACCGTCCCATCCGTGAGCGACAGGCCGTGCATGATGTTGAAGGAGCCCAGCCGCACGCCTGGACCGTATCGGATGCGAGGTCCGTCACGGCCCGGGTGGCCGACCCCGCACCGCCGCGGGACGGCGGGAGCCCGGGCCCCGGCCCTCGTCCGTGTCCTCGCGGACCGCGGCGCTCACCGGGTCGGTGGCCACGTCCTCGGCGCCCCCGGCGCGCAGCACCAGTTCGAGATCGAAGCGGGTGTCAGGGTCCTCCAGACATGGTCCGAACAGCTCGCGAAGCTGGTTGACCCGGTAGCGGACGGTCTGCGGATGGATGTGCAACCGCTCGGCGATCAGCCCGCGCTGCCCCCGCAGGGTCAGCCAGTACAGGAGGGTCTCGGCCAGCCGTTCCCTGGTCCGGTCGGGCAGCCCGTCAAGGGGGGCGAGCCGGCGGGACGCGAGGTCGGTGATGAGCCCGGGGTCGCTGGCCAGCAGCAGGGCGCTGAGATGTTCGTCGGTGAACAGGGGGTCGGCCGCGGCGATACCGCGAAGCCGCCCGGCGCTGCGGGCATCGCAGGCGAACCTCGCCCGCGCCGCGCTCGCCGCCGCCTGACCCCACGGCACGGCCGGTCCCACCACCGCGGCGAGCCCGGCGAGCTGTTTCGCCAGTGCCGCCCGGGTGGCCGCCCGCTCGGTCGAGCCGACGAACACCCAGATGTCTCCCCCCTGCACAGCGCTGGGGCAGCCCGAGGGCAACC
>NZ_CDWWXB010000017.1:30294-33463 GCF_977971855.1 Frankia sp. CoWAU3
CGACAGTGCAGTGGGGACCGGCCTCGACCAGGCTGAGGAAGCGGAACAACGCCTCGTCGACTCCGCGGCGCACCCCATGGCCGAACTTGCCCTCCAGCGGGCGCGCGTAGGCGGGAACCTCCCGGGCGATCGCGGCGATAATCTCTTCACCCAGAGCGTCGAACTCGGCAGCGAGGATCTCACTCAGCCGGGCCGGAAACTGTCCCATGAGGACAGTTTGCCGCCCGACAGTCGCAATCTCCCGCACCTCGTCGTCTGGGCGGGGCCGCCCGTGGTCGTCGCCGACGGCCGGCGGAATCGGTCCCGAGCGGGTCGGGGCAGGGCAGGGCCCCCGTGGCCATGACTTGGGATGGGCGTCCTCTTCGCCACCGGCGCGGCCCGCCGGGCAGTAGCGTTGGCAACTGTGTCCCCGCCTAGAGAACCCGGCCCGGCCGCGTCCACCGCGGTGAAGTCGGCCCTGCCGGCATCCTCCTATCCGATCGAGCGGACCCGGCTCGGTAACGGCCTGCGCGTGCTGCTCGCCCCTGACCACACCGCGCCGGTGGTGGCCGTCTCGGTGCACTACGACGTCGGGTTTCGATCCGAGCCCGAGGGCCGTACCGGATTCGCTCACCTGTTCGAGCACCTGATGTTCCAGGGCAGCGAGAACGTCGGTAAGGCCGAGCATCCGAAGCACGTCCAGGCCGCCGGCGGAATCTTCAACGGATCGACGCACCCGGACTACACGGACTATTTCGAGTTGCTCCCGGCCGGGGCGCTCGAACTGGCCCTGTTCCTGGAGGCGGACCGGATGCGGGCGCCGAAGATCACCCGCCAGAACCTGGACAACCAGATTGCCGTGGTGCAGGAGGAGATCCGGGTCAACGTCCTGAACCGCCCCTACGGGGGATTTCCCTGGATCAAGCTGCCGCCGGTCGCGTTCGACACCTTTCCGAACGCCCACAACGGCTACGGGGATTTCTCCGAGCTCGAGGCCGCGGGCCTGGACGACGCCGAGGACTTCTTCGACAAGTACTACGCACCGGGCAACGCCGTGCTGACCATCGTCGGCGACATCGACCCGGAGGAGACGCTCACCTTCGTCCACCGGTACTTCGGTGACATCCCCGCCCGCTCGGTGCCGACGCGGGTGAGTTTCGCCGAGCCGGTGCCGAGTACCGAGCGCCGGGCGGTGCTGACCGATCCGCTCGCGCCGCGCGCCGCCCTGGCGGTCGGCTACCGGGTGCCCGATCCGATCGGCGACCTGTCCACCTACCTGTCCTACTACCTGCTCACCGAGATCCTCAGCGACGGCGACGCCAGCCGGCTCGAACGCCGCCTGGTGCAGAAGGATCGCTCGGTCATCGGTGTGAGCACCTACCTCGGCACCTTCGGGGATCCGTTCGAGCAGCGTGACCCGCTGCTGCTGACCCTGGAGGCCCGCCAGTCCGAGGACGCGAGCGCGGACGCCGTCCTCGCCGCCGTCGACGAGGAACTGGCGCGGCTGGCGGGCGAGAGCCTGGCGGACGGCGAGCTGGAGCGGGTGCAGGCGCGGGTGGCGTCCTCGCTGCTGCGTGAGTCCGACGACGCGCTGGGACGGGCACTCGCCATGGCCGTGCATGAGCTGCAACGGGGACGTCCCGAGTTGGTGAACGAACTGCCCGCGGAACTGTCCGCGGTGACCGGGCAGGCCGTCGCCGCGGCCGCCCGGGCGCTTCTCGACCAGGGCCGCTCGGTCCTGGAGCTGCGTGCCGGCGCCGCCTCATGAGCGGCAGCGCGCTGAGCTCGACGACCACCCGGGCGGCGGTCATCCCGGCCGTGCGCCCGACCGTCCCGGCGGAGTTGCCGGCCGTCACCGACCACACTCTCGACAACGGTCTGCGGGTGCTGGTGGTGGAGCGGGCCAGTGTGCCCCTGGTCGAGGTGCGGCTGCGGATCCCCTTCGCCGGCGTCGGCGCCGTGCACCAGGCCCGGGCCGAGGTGCTCGCGGAGACGCTGTTCACCGGATCACACCGCTTCGACCGGGTGGGCCTGGCCACCGAGGTCCAGCGCCTGGGCGGATCGTTGTCGACGGGGGTTGACGCCGACCGGCTGGCCATCGTCGGTTCCGCCCTTGCGGTGAACCTCGAACCCTTGTTGGGAATCATGGCCGAGGTGCTCCTCAGCGCCACCTACCCGGACGACGAGGTCACCGGCGAACGCGACCGGATTGTCGAGGACACGGCGATCGCCTGTAGCCAGCCCGCGGTCATCGCCCGGGAGGCGCTGCTCGGCAGGCTCTTCGGTGACCACCCCTACGCCACCGGTATCGCCGAGCCGGAGACCGTCGGACAGGTCGGCCCCGAGGACGTACGGGCCCTGCACGCCGAACTGATCTCCCCGGCCGGCGCGATCCTTACCCTGGTCGGGGACGTGCCGGCGCCGCGTGCTCTCGCGGCGGTCTCCGCCGCGCTCGGCGGTTGGACGGGCGGGCCCGCGCGGACCGTCCCGCCGGTCCCAGCCCTCACCACCGGCCCGATCGTCATCGTCGACCGTCCGGGTGCCGTGCAGACCAACATCAGGCTGGGCGGACCGGCCCTGGGCCGTTCCGCGCCCGGATACCCGGCGCAGCGGCTGGCGAGCACCATCTTCGGTGGTTACTTCAGTTCCCGGCTGGTCAACAACATCCGCGAGGACAAGGGCTACACCTACTCCCCGCGCAGCTCGATCGATCACTACCAGGCAGGGTCACGGTTCACCGTCGCCGCGGACGTCGCCACCGAGGTGACCGGGCCCGCGTTGCTGGAGATCTTCTACGAGCTCGGGCGGATGGCGGTTCTACCGCCCAGCGAGGAGGAGCTCGACGCCGCCCGCCAATACGCCGTCGGCACGTTGGCACTGGGTAGCGCGACCGCCGCCGGTCTCGCCTCGACGCTGTCGGCGCTGGCCGGGGCCGGGATCGGGGTCGAGTACCTGCGTGATCACCCGCGCGCCCTCGCCGAGGTCGGCGTGGGCGACATCCAGGCGGTGTCGGCGGACCTGCTTGCCCCGGCAAAGCTGATCACGGTGCTCGTCGGGGACGCGGCCAGGATTTCCGCGACCGTGGGGGCACTAGGCATCGTCGCGACCTGAGCACCGGGCCCGTCCCGGTCCCGGGGGTCCCGGTCCCGGCGGGGCGTGCTCAGCGCCTGGTGGAGGTGGGACGCGGGGG
>NZ_CDWWXB010000018.1:0-930 GCF_977971855.1 Frankia sp. CoWAU3
GGACCAGCACCGCCGAGGAACCAGCACCGCTGCGAGTGCTGCGGGATCGGGTGCGGTCAGGGCAATGCGTCGACGGTCAGCACCGCGATGCGCTCCAGATGCGCAGGGGTGTCACCAAAAGCAGGAATCTGGCGTTTGGCCCGCTTGTAAAAGAAGTGCGCGTCATGCTCCCAGGTGTAGCCGATCCCCCCGTGGTACTGGATCATCGCCGCGGTGGCCTCCCCGGCGGCCTGGTTGGCCTTGCTCTTCGCCACCGCGAGCGCCAGCTCCGCGTCGGGCAGGGCAGTGTCGAGCGCGTGCGCCGCGTACAGCACCGCATGCTCGGCCATCGTGACAGCGACATGCAGATCGGCGAGATAGTGCGCGAGTGCCTGGAACGAACCGACCGGCCGGCCGAACTGCACCCGATCGATGTCGTGGGCGACGGTCCGGGTCAGCGCGGCTCGCGCGACACCGACGAGGTCCGCGGCCGTGAGCAGTGCGCCACGACGGACCAGGTCCGCGGCGACCGCGGGGTCGGAGGCCGGCAGCCGGGTCGCGGGCGCGTCGGCCAGAGACAGCGAGGCCAGCCGGGTGGTGCCGTCGAAGCCGCGCTGGGTGGTGACCGTCACCCCCGGGCCACGCGGATCGAGCAGATAGAGCCCGACCCCGGCGGGGTCGACGGCGGCGACCACCACGAGCCCGGTGACCTCGAGATACTCGACGCCGGACGCGACACCGCCCAGCCGACCGCCCGCGGTCGCGCGGACCGCGATGCCGGTATGGTCGTATCCCCCGCCCGGGCCCCGCAGCGCCACGGTGGCCACCAGGTCCCCGGCGGCGAGGGGGGCGAGCACCGCCGCCGCCTGGTCCGCCGAGCCGGCGAGCCGCACCGCCTCGCCCGCGAGCACGGTCGGCAGCCAGGGCCCCGGGATCACCCCCGCTCCGAAC
>NZ_CDWWXB010000018.1:1254-3079 GCF_977971855.1 Frankia sp. CoWAU3
ACGCACACCGCGAGCCAGCCCTGTTCGCCGATCGCCTTCCACAGCTCGGGGGGGTGCCCGTCACCGTCGGGATCGGTGAAGACCGCGCGGACGGCGGTCAGATCGAAGCGGTCGGCCAGGAAGTCCCGGACGGTGGCGGCGAGCGCGCGCTGCTCGTCGGTGAGGGCGAAGAACACGGGCTCGGACCTCCGGAGGCGGGGCGAGGCGGGATCAGCGGGATGAACAGGACCGGGCACGGGCACGGGCCCGAATCGCGACCATGATCATGATCCGCGTGGCAGGCCGAGGACCCGCTCCGCGACGATCGTGCGCTGTACCTGCGAGGATCCACCCCAGATGGTGACGGAGCGGGTCCAGAAGCTCTCCTGCCGCAGCGTCGTCAGATCGAGGTCCGCGGTGGGGTGGGTGAGCGCCACATCGGCGCCGAGCAGCGCATCAAAGGTCTCGAACAGGTCCTGGTACGTCTCCGACCACTGCAGTTTGGTGATCGACGACTCGGCCCCCAGGTCATGGCCCTGCTCTACCTGGGTGAGGACGTGCATCGAGTGGTAGCGCAGGCATTCGAGCTCGACCATGCGCCGGCCCAGCTCCTGGCGCAGCACCGGGTCGGTGTCGCGCCCGAGCGCCCGGGCGACCCGGACGATCTCGTCGTAGCTGCGCCGGAAGCCGGTGTACTGACTGATCCCGGACGCGCCGCGCTCGAACGACAGCAGAAGCATCGCCGTCGCCCAGCCGTTGCCGATCCCGCCCAGGCACTCCGACGCCGCCACCCGCACGTCGGTGAGGAAGACCTCGCCGAACTCGCTGACGCCGCTCATCTGCCGGATCGGCCGGACCTCCACCCCGGGAGCGTGCATGTCGATGAGCAGCAGCGAGATGCCGTGATGGCGCCGGCTGCCGGGCTCGGTCCGGACCAGGGTGAAGATCTTGTCGCCGCGGTTCGCGAACGTCGTCCAGACCTTCTGCCCGTTGACCACGTACTCGTCCCCGTCGAGCACCCCGGACGTACGCAGCGCCGCGAGGTCGGAGCCCGCGCCGGGTTCCGAGAAGCCCTGGCACCAGATCACCTCGTTGCGCAGCATCGGCCCGAGGATGTCGCGCTTCTGCTCGGGCGTCCCGACCGTCATCACCGTCGGCGCGAGGAAGGCCAGGCCCAGCGTGTTGACCGAGCGCGGCGCCCGGGCGAGCTGCGTCTCCTGGTCGTAGATGGCCCGCATCCCCGGGGTACCGCCCCGGCCGCCGTACTCCACCGGCCAGTCGATCCCGGCGAAGCCCGCGAGCGCCTTGCGCCGTTCCCAGTCCCGCCGCAGGTCGAAGCCCTCGGCCTCCCCCACACCGGCCCAGAACCCGGGCTCCGTCCAGGCGGCGGGGATGTTCTCGGCGAGCCAGGCCCGCAACTCGGCACGGAACCGTTCCTCGGCCGGCGGGTGGGTCAGGTCCATGCGTTGACCTCCATCTGGTGTTGACCTCCGTCTGGTCGCCCATCTGGTCGCCTTACACGGGATCCCGGGACGGTCGCACTCGCATCCCACCACGCCCCGGCCGGACGTTCACAGACGTTCATGGACGTTCAGCGATCCCGCGCCCGGGCGCCGGACACCGGACACCGACAGCCGGCACGATGGGTGGCGAGCCGCCGGAGCGTCCCGGGCGATCACGGCGACGGGACGCGAGGACGTTCGCAGGAGAGGAAGCAACTGGCGATGACGCCGACCAGACACGGAACCCCGACCGCCCGGCTCGACCAGGTCGGCCGCGCTGAGGCACTGCGCCGGATGGGAGCGGATCCGGTGGATGTGGCCGTGATCGGCGGCGGGGTCACCGG
>NZ_CDWWXB010000018.1:3220-5961 GCF_977971855.1 Frankia sp. CoWAU3
CGGTGACCCGGGGCCTGTCCGTCGCCCTGGTCGAGGCGCGCGACCTCGCCGCCGGCACGTCCAGCCGGTCGAGCAAGCTCATCCACGGCGGGCTGCGGTATCTCGAGCAGCTCAACGCCCCGCTGGTCCGGGAGGCGCTGCGGGAGCGCTCCCTCATGCTGGACACGCTCGCGCCCCATCTGGTCCGGGCCATCCCGTTCCTGCTGCCGTTGACCCGCCACGGTTGGGAACGTGCCTACATCGGCAGTGGCGTGCTGCTCTACGACACCCTCGGGCAGGGGCTGGCCCGCGTCGGGCCGGGCGGCGACGCCACCATGCCCCATCACCGGCACCTGACCCGCAAGGCTGCGCTGCGGGAGTTCCCGTCGCTGCGCCCGGACGCCCTCGTCGGCGCGATCCAGTACTGGGACGGCCAGGTCGACGATGCACGGCACACCGTGTTCGTCGCGCGGACCGCTGCTCGCTACGGGGCGCTCATCGCGACCAGCGCGCGGGTCACCGGCTTCCTGCGGGAGGGCGACCGGGTCGCCGGCGTGCGGGTGCGTGACCTCGAGTCGGGCGCCGAGATCGAGCTGCGGGCCCGCCAGACGATCAACGCCGCCGGGGTGTGGACCGACGAGATCCAGGCGATGGTAGGCGGGCGTGGCCAGCTGTCGGTCCGGGCCTCCAAGGGAGTGCACATCGTCGTGCCCCGCGACCGCATCCATGGCGTCACCGGCCTGATCCTGCGCACCGAGAAGAGCGTGCTGTTCGTCATCCCGTGGGGCAGCCACTGGATCATCGGCACCACCGACACCGACTGGAGCCTCGGCCTCGACCTCGCCCATCCGGCGGCCAGCAGCGCCGACATCGACTACCTGCTCGGCACGGTCAACCGGGTGCTGCGCACGCCGCTCACGGCGGCGGACATCACCGGGGTGTACGCCGGGCTGCGCCCGCTGCTCGCCGGGGAGTCCGAGGACACCTCGCGGCTGTCCCGCGAGCATGCCGTGGTCAGCCCCCTCTCCGGGCTGACGATGGTCGCCGGCGGGAAGTACACGACCTACCGGGTGATGGCCGCCGACGCCGTCGACGCGGCCGTGCACGGCATGAACCGGGCGGTGCCGCCGTCGTGCACCGAGAAGATCCCGTTGCTCGGCGCGGACGGGTTCCCCGCGCTGTGGAACGCCCGGGAGACCCTCGCCCGCCGCGCGGGGCTGCACGTCGGCTGGATCGAGCACCTCCTGCACCGCTACGGCACCCTCACCGAGGAGCTTCTGGACCTCATCGAGACGCGGCCGGATCTCGCCCAGCCGCTGCGCGGGGCATCGACCTACCTGGCCGCGGAGGCGGTTTACGCGGCCTCCCACGAGGGGGCGCTGCACCTGGAGGACGTGCTCACCCGGCGGACCCGCGTCTCGATCGAGACCATCGACCGGGGGGTGGAGGCCGCCGAGCACGTGGCCGATCTCATCGCCCCCGTGCTCGGCTGGGACCAGGCGACCCGCGCCCGCGAGGTCGCGCACTACCTCGCCCGGGTGGAGGCCGAACGTGCCTCCCAGCGGCAAGCCGACGACGCGACCGCCGACGCGGCCCGGCTCGGCGCGCCCGACGTGCGCCGGCTGGGCCGGACGAACCACCGCGCCCCGGCTGCGACCGGCGGACCACCCTGAAGGCTCGGCCAACCCGATCCGCGGCCCCGCCCAGGCGGTTCGGTGCCGCGGTCCGCGCAACGACGTCCACGCAACGACGTCATCCGTATACCTCCAACAGTCGCAGCCAGACCTCGCTGACTGTCGGGAACGACGGGACCGCGTGCCACAGCCGCTCCAACGGCACCTCTCCGACAATCGCGATCGTGGCCGCGTGCACCATCTCCTGGGTGTCCGGACCGGTGAAGGTTGCTCCCACGAGCACCCGGCGGGCCTCGTCCACGACGATCTTCGACGTGCCCGTGATCTCCTCCCCCCGCACCGACGCGCCGGCCACCGATCCGGTCGGCACGCTCACGGCCCGCACGGCGATCCCGGCCTCCCGCGCGGCCCGCTCGGTCAGTCCGACCGCGCTGACCTGCGGATCGGTGAAGGTCACCCGCGGGACGGCCGCCGGGTCGGCCAGGTCGCGCACGGGAGCGCCGGCGAGGTCCCGGCGGCCAGTGATGACGTCGGCCGCCAGCCGGGCCTGGTACTTGCCCATGTGGGTGAGCAGCGCGCGGCCGCAGACGTCGCCGACCGCGTAGAGCCAGTCCCCCGCCACGCCGACCGCGCGGAGCCGGTCGTCGACCTCGATGAACCGCCCGGGTTGCAGGCCCACTGTCTCCAGGCCCAGATCGCCGGTCGCCGGGGTGCGCCCGACGGCGACCAGAATCTCGTCGGCGACCACGGCATCGCGGCGCGGCCGCCGCTCACCCGACTCAGCCGACTCCACCGTGACGGTCACCGGCCCGGCCGGGCCGTCCGGTCCCGTCCGGGCCCGGCGGACCTCGACCGCCCGGCTTCCGAGCCGCACCGTGATGCCGGCCGCCTCGAAGGCGGCCCGCAACTGCTCGCCGACGAACTCCTCCTCCCGGACGAGCAGCCGGGGTGACCCCTCGATCAAGGTCACCTCCGCGCTACCGAGCCGGCGGAAGGCCTGGGCCAGTTCCACCCCCACGGCGCCGCCGCCAAGCACCACGAGGCGGTGCGGGACCTTCCGCGCGCCGGTCGCGGTCCGGTTGTCCCACGGTTCGGCGTCGGCGAGGCCGGGGATCGGTGGAACAGTGG